>DYDV01000078.1 GCA_020404465.1 Rickettsia endosymbiont of Omalisus fontisbellaquei | reverse complement strand
GATTCAAAAAGGACAAATAGTCGGAGCTAATAATCAGGTATCTACTTTCGAGAATTTCAAAATGTTAATAGCATCATAACGTCTAAAATCTTAGATTTGAGTGCAAATCTTATACATGTGTTATAGATGCGACAGAGCCGCAATATCCGGTATACTTAGTCCGCTATATTCGCTAAATTTTATTATAGCGAGTTCTCTCTTAGTTAAAATTACTTGCGAATATTTAAAAACATGAGCTTTTTTCATAATAATTACCTATAAATTGTTAGTTTTAAAAATATAAAATTGTTAAATAAAAAAATCAATATTATAATACTGAGAAACTATATTTAGGGTAAAAAATGAGTTTAAAATCCGCTTGGCTTGATACGCCTCTTGGTTCTATGCTGGCAATTAGTGATGAAGAGAGGCTTTATTTGCTTGATTTTGCTGAAAGTAAAGGGTTAGAGCATAAAATTAAAAGACTCAAGATTAAAACAAAATCAGCTATTACTGAAGATCACACTAAACCGATTTCATCAATAGAAAAGGAGCTTAAATTATACTTTAACGGTACTTTACAAAAATTTAATACACCTATATATTTTGTAGGAAGCGAATTTCAAAAAATGGTTTGGCAAGAATTAATTAATATACCTTACGGTGAAACACGAAGTTATTTAGATCAAGCTAAAGCTTTAGGCAAACCTACTTCTTATAGAGCTGTTGCAAATGCTAACGGCATGAATCAGTTAGCAATAATTGTTCCTTGTCATCGTATTATTAATAGCAATGGTGAACTTGGAGGATATGGCGGGGGATTACATCGTAAAAAATGGCTTATTGAACATGAAAGAAAATTTACAACAAATTAGAAATATTTTACTTGAGAATGCTACTATTCCTGTAGAACGTAGAACGCTGTTCTTTAAAACTAAGGAAGGAGAATATGGAGAGCATGACCGGTTTATTGGGGTTACCGTGCCGGTTTTACGTAAAATAGCTAAAAGTTATTATAATTTAGATGTGGCAGATTTAAGCCGACTTATCACTTCAATGTTTAATGAAGAGAGATTTTTAGCGTTAGCTATTTTGATTATGCAATATCAGAAAGCACAAGATAAAAAGTTTTTTTATAATTTTTACTTAAACAATATAAAACACGTAAATAATTGGAATTTGGTAGATGCTTCGGCTCATCATATAATCGGAGCTTACTTATGGGATAAAGAAAAGGATTATCTCTTTACACTAACAAAATCGGAAATTCTTTGGGAAAGACGAATAGCTATAGTTGCTACTTGGTATTTTATTAAAAATAATGAATTAGATACAACTTTTGAAATAGCAAAATTACTCTTAAACGACAAACATGATTTAATGCATAAAGCAGTAGGTTGGATGCTACGTGAAGCAGGCAAAAAGGATGAAAAACAATTGATAGATTTTTTGGATTGTTATATACCACAAATGCCAAGAACCGCAGTTCGTTATGCAATAGAGAAATTTCATGAAGAGGTGCGTAAGAATTATATTTTGCAAAAAAAATAACTTATGCTAGTATTCTATTTTAATTTGTCAAAGGTACTATTATGCTAAGAACTTTATTAATCGGTTTTATAACTTTAATTTGTACAGTAAGTTATGCCGATAATCAAACAGCTCAAAATCCTAATTCTACAAATTCTTCTTCTGATCAGCCTGATGATCTATTACCTGCAGAGGCGGCGGTTAACTTTGCACAGCCTTGGGCAAGACCTACAACAAATGTGCAAGGTAAAGTTAGCAATTCTGCTATGTATTTTACATTAATAAATAGTAGAAGTAAGAGTTATAATTTAGTGAATATATCTTCAGATAAGATAAGTGGAATAGAAATTCATCAAACAATTAATGATCAAGGGATTAGTAAAATGGTAAAAGTGGATTATCCATTTTCAATTGCCGGTAATATTAACGTTGATTTTAAGCCCGGTGGCATGCATGTTATGCTTAATGACCCAAAAGTAGATTTAAATGTAGGAGATGAGTTTCAAATAACCTTTTTCTTTGATGACAATACACGAAAAATAGTGGATGTTAAAGTAGCAAATGACAATCCGTATAATAAAGCGGGGAATTAGGAAAAACGTCATTGCGAGCAGTCGTAGACTGCATGGCAATCTCATGAAGTCGTACAAGATTCCTGAGATTGCCACGTCAAGGCTTCGCCTTTCCTCGCAATGACGAACAAATAAAATATGACCCTAGAAGTTACCGGAAGTGAGTTAATTAAATCTAAACTTATAGATATTCCTGAACGCTATGGGGTTTATCGGATGTTTGACGTTAACAAGCAAGTTATCTATGTCGGTAAAGCTAAAAATTTAAAGAAACGCCTCACTAATTACATTAAAAGCGATTTAGATAATAAGACGCTTCGGATGATTGCAAATACTTGTTTTTTAGAGTACAGCATCACTAATTCCGAAGTTGAAGCACTACTTTTAGAAGCTCAGCTAATCAAAAAATTTCAGCCGAAATTTAATATTCTTCTTAAGGACGACAAGTCTTTTCCTTTCATCAAATTACGTTTAGATCATGATTTCCCGCAGTTGCTAAAATATCGAGGTAAAACTCTAAGTGACGGAAAGTTTTTTGGTCCTTTTGCTTCGAGTGCGGAAGTTAATACTACTTTAACAGAACTGCAAAAAATCTTTAAGTTACGTTCCTGCACGGATAATTACTTTAATTCACGTACTCGCCCTTGTCTACAGTATGAAATAAAACGCTGTTATGCTCCTTGCGTCGGTAAAATAAACAAGGAAGACTATAGAGATTTAGTAACTCAGGTTAAAGATTTCTTACAAGGTCGTACTAAAGAACTCCAAGAGAATCTATCCAAAAAGATGGAAGAGTTAAGTAGTCAGATGCGTTTTGAAGAGGCGGCAGAAATTAGAGATCGCATTAAAGCACTTAGTTATGTGCAGCTTAAAGCCGGGGTTTCAGATATTGTTAAAGACGCAGATATAATCGCTATTGTAGAAAAGAACGGGGATTATTGCGTAGAAGTGTTTTTATAGAGGGCAGGGCAAGCATGTGGTAATATTCCTTATTTTCCTACTTCTACAGAAAATAGTACCAAAGAGGAAGTATTAGAATATTTTTTATTGCAATTTTATCAAAAACAACAAGCACCTGCGGAAATTATTATTAATCATGAAATTAATGATAAAGAGAATGTGCTAGAGGCGATTAAGAAAATTAATGATATTGCTAAACTCAACATTATAATACCTATTAGTGGAGGTAAAGCCAAGCTAGTTCAGAACGCTAGAGCAAATGCTTTGTTTTCCTTAGAGCAGTATTTGAAGAAATTTGCAAAAAATCAAGAGATTATGCTTGAAATCAAAGAGTTATTTGCTCTTTCTGAAATTCCTGAAAGAATTGAGATTTACGATAATAGCCATATTCAAGGTAAGTTTGCGGTTGGTGTTATGGTAGTTGCCGGTAAGTCAGGTTTCGATAAAAAGGAATATCGGATTTTCTCATTGTCATCCCGCACTTTCCCATTGTCATCCCGCGGCTTGACCGCGGGATCCAGTACATCAGCAAACAATATAGATCCCGCGGTCAAGCCGCGGGATGACACCAACGGTACGCATAATGACATTGTTGGTGACGATTATGAAATGCTTCGGCAAGTTTTAACACGAAGATTAACTAGACTTAAGAATGAGCCGCATAAATTACCAAGCTTGATAATTATAGACGGCGGCAAAGGGCATTTAGGCATCGTTAAAGAGGTAATGGATAAATTTGAAATGAATATTCCTTTTGTTTGTATGTCAAAAGGAGTAGATAGAAATGCCGGTCTCGAGCAATTCCATATGGTAGGTAAAGAGGTGTTTACAATAGATAAGAATTTGTCGGTGATGAAATATTTACAAATTTTACGAGATGAAGCTCATAATTTTGCCATAAAGAATCATAGACTAGGTAGATCACGTGCTATAAAACTATCAAGTCTTGATGATATAGAAGGTATAGGTGAAACTCGTAAAAAAGCATTACTGCATTATTTTGGTTCATACAAAGCAGTATGCGATGCAACTATAGATGAGCTGGTTAAAGTAAATGGAATTAGTAAGTCACTTGCTGAGATGATTTTTAGAACGTTGCATAAGTCTCAATAAATACTTACTCATAATGTCCCCACATGCTAATTATTTTTATAATTTGTTCTTTTTCAAATATTTCATACACCAATCTATGCTGTAAATTAATTCTTATAGAACGTTTACCAACTAAATTACGATAAAGTTTTTTGCTATTTAACGGCATTGAATTTATTGCCAAGGACTTACATAAATTTTCTGCTTTATCGGCTAATTTAGCTGCTTTTAAATTTTGTATATCTTCAATTGCCTCTTTTGTGTACAGTATAGTATATATCATTTCCATGCTTCTTCATGGGTAATGCAAGCTTCTAACGGTTCTTTACTAGCTTCAAGAATTCTTTTTACTAATCCAGGTACAGAATAAATAGCCAAAGTTTCTTGCAATCCTTCGTAGTCTTGTTCTGATATGATTACCGCATTATTACGTTTTCCCTTTATATAAATAGGCTCATGAGTTTTATTTGTCTCGTCAATAAGAGTAAATAATTTAGCTCGTGCCTGCGTACTTGTATAAATAGCCACAATATTATCCCTAAAAAAGTTTTATACTTTAGTGTACCATATTATGTACGTAATAGCAATAATTTGTTTTAAATATCAGTTTCATATAGAAAAAACTAACTTTATAACTCATGATATGGAATTGGCAGGATAAAGATTGGCCTAACTTTGAATATGATCAGAACCATATTCGATGTCATTCCCTATAGTCGTTACCGGACAGTTTTTTCTTTATGTCATTCCCGCGAAAGCGGGAATCCAGTCAAATAAAGCTTCTTAAAGCTTTATATGAAAAAAATTATCTAATAAAAAAATCTTTAAAATTAAAGATTTTTTAGCCTAGATCCCTGCTTTCGCAGGGATGACATTGAGTCTTAAGTTGACACCCATCTGAAATAAGGCTAGGATTTTAATGAGTCTAAAAACTCCTCCATAGGATCTTTACTATATGATTCACCTATTAATCCAGATTGATCATCCTGAGTTAAAGCATTAATATTAAATGTAGTTGAGTCAGGAAAGTATGGAGTGGTTGTACTATTATGACTAAAATAGTTCGAAACTGCTGTCATTAAAGATTTAATAGCATTATTTGTTTGTTTAGAACAATAATCTTCTTTGTTAGCAGTATATTGATTGTCTTTTGAAATATCATCAGTTATATAACATAACATTTTAATAGGTTGAAAAAATTCCAGTCTTTCCATATAATTTTCTTCTATATTGATATGTCTTGACGCTGTATAAGCTGTCATTTTATCAATAATATCCTTTAAATCCTGATCTTCAATATAACCCACTCTAGCAGGAATAATGTCTAGATCATCATTTTCTATATTAGTATAAGTCACTCCATCAGGAATAACGTCTAAATCATCATCTATATTACTATGAATTATTGGATTATCGTTTTCCTCGGGAGTGACAATATCAACATCGTGCTTAGACATAAAATCCTCATAATTTGATTGTTAACCTTAAGTTAACATATTAAATTATTTAAAATTTCAAGTAAATAGATAATATATTTGATGTTGCTTGCACGGATAGTTTTTTCGTCATTGCGCGAAGAATTACGTAGTAATTCGACGAAGCAATCTCAGGAGTATTATTTCATGAGATTGCCGCGTCGCTTCGCTCCTCGCAATGACGATTTTCGAGCAATGACGATTCGTCCTAAAATAAATATCACAAGACTCACTATCGTCCCTACAAATACTCCTCTAAGGTTGAAATATTGCAAAGATAAAGAATAATATTCCCATATTAAGAAAGTAGCTGCACCGCCAAGTGATGATAAAACCATTATGGTTTTAGAGGTTTTGATACCGAAAAGTGTTGTTATTAACGGTACTAATATTACCGGTCCCCAAAAACCGGTAAAGAACACTACTAAGTCAATTACATTACTGAATTTTAAGGCTACAATTATCGCAAAACTTCCTATTATAACGTTAATAATTCGGGCAATTAATAATAATTTTTGCTGATTTTTAACTTTAAAAATAGGATTGATTATATCTTTAACAATAGCTATAGAAGTAACATTTAAATCAGAATCGGCAGTAGACATAACGGCAGCTAAGAGGCCGCTCATTACTATTCCTTGAATTAAAGTCGGGATGATTTGGTTGATTAAGTAAGGTAATACTAAATTTGACGGCTGGTTTGGATAAAGCTTATAGGCAATTAAACCGTTTAAAGTGATGCAAATCAAGAAGAAAAAATATATAGCGGATTTTGCATATATTGCTTTAGTTGTTTGCGTGGGATTTTTATTAATTAAAGCTCTTTGGATAAATGTAGGGTATAGATTCATGACGCTAAAGCTTAAAGCTGCTGCAATCGTATAAGAAAGTAGGTTTCTCTGATCAAAATTTGTATTTTCCGTGGGGAAGTGATTAATAAAATCTACAAAACCGATTTTATTTAAACTGATAAAAGTTATGGTCGGTATAGCAATTATCATCGCCAAAAATTGTAGTAAATTAGTAAAAACAATAGATTGCAAGCCGCCGATTGTAGTATATATAAGTACTATACTATAACTTAAAATTACCCCGTTCACATAATTTATTTCTAAGATATATTGGAAAATATAGCCGCTGACGCTTATTTGTGCAGCCAAAAACCCCACTGAAACAATGACTGAGCTAACACCGCCGATAAAACGACCGATATTACCATAATATGTACTCATAATGTCGCCGATGCTTTCGGCTCCATAATGTTTGGAAATTAAAGGTACTATATAGATAGCAATTAGTATATCTATCGGTATTGTAAGTATAAGAGCATAAGCATAATATTCATGCCCTAAGAAAACCTTTTCCATAATACCGAAGGTGGTAGCACCTCCGACAGAACTTGCAAATATTGTAGCTATTAGTAATATCTTACTATTTCGTGCTTTGTTTTCAACATTTGCATAATTCTTGAAACTACTATGTTTAGCTCTGTAATATATACCTATAGCTAAAATAGATATTAGATATATGAAGACTATAATATTATCTATAGGTATTTTAAACATAAATTAAGTTTTTGAAGTTCAAATTTAGGGCATTGTTAACTAAGATTTGTGATTATGCAGTTTTATAACCAAGTCGCTCACAATAATATATATATTTAGCTAAGAATGCTAGATTTATAATTATGCATGATAAGTAGCATCATCACTTCCTAAATAAGGAGTCCAAATATCTTGATCTAAATCATATTTATATGTTTTACCTTGATATTCCATTTCTTTTTCAGTAATTTTTTTCATTTGCAGATAGTTACTATTTGATTGATCTGTATTTTGGCTCTGTCGCATCTATTGCCAAGAGTCGTAATATAGGATATAAAGAGCTTAAAAATTAGATACATGCCATTCCATATATCACAAAGACTGTTGAGACATTTTAAAGGATTTTGTTCATCTCCTGAGATAATAATGT
>DYDV01000077.1 GCA_020404465.1 Rickettsia endosymbiont of Omalisus fontisbellaquei | reverse complement strand
TCGGTGCTAAAGGAGCAATAACTGATGCCGAAACTTTGAAGTTAGCAGTAGATATACTTAAAGCACTCGAAATAGAGCAGGATACTACCTTAGAGCTTAACTCTCTTGGATGTAGTCAGTCAAGAAGCGTTTATCAGCAAAAATTAATAGAATATCTAAATGATTTTAAAGATCAATTATCGGAGGAAAGCAAAATAAGGCTGGCCAAAAATCCAATGCGGATACTTGATTCTAAAAGCGAAATCGATCAGAAAATAATAGCAAACGCACCGGTTTTATCTGAGTATTATACCGATGAATCCAAAGAATATTTTGATGAGTTAATAAAATATCTAGATATTTTAGGTGTGAAATATAGCATAAATCCACGTTTGGTTAGAGGGCTTGATTATTATTGCCATACTGCTTTTGAATTCACTACGAAAAAGCTAGGTAGCCAATCTACTATTCTTGCTGGTGGTCGATATGACGGGCTTGCTAAAATCATGGGTAATAATGATGATGTACCGGCTATCGGTTTTGCTGCCGGTATTGAGCGTATTGCTTTGATGCGGGAATATAATGTATCTGAAGTAAAGCCGGTATTTGTATTACCTATAGGCGAAAATAATATTTGCTATGCTTTAGAAATTGTAGATAAATTGCGAACACAAAATATTGCTACTATCATAGAACCTCTAGGTAAAATAGCTAAAAGAATGCAGCGTGCTTTAAATGAAAATGCTAAATTTATTATTTTTATAGGTGACGAAGAGCAGGCAAATAATAGCCTCAAACTTAAAGATTTAGAAAAAGAAGAAGAATATATAGTAGATTTTGCAAAAGTTCTTGAGCTATTGAGAATATGATTATTATAAACGATTTAGCCATGAGTTATGGTGCAAGAATACTATTTACCGAAGTAAATTTGCATATTAAAAACAACAAACGATATGGTCTTATTGGAGCAAACGGAGCAGGTAAAACAACTTTTTTCAAAGTCTTGACTAAGGAAGAAGAGCCGGCTTTCGGTGAGATTAGCATACCAAAAAACTCTAAAGTAGGTTGTTTAAAACAAGATCAGTTTCTTTATGAAAATACCAAGATTATAGATACGGTAATAGCAGGGAATAAAGAATTAGGGCAAGCTTTGCAAGAGAAAGAAGAAATATTAAAGCAGCAAGAATGTGATGAAAAAGCAGGATATAGGCTCGGTGAACTTGAGCAAGTAATATATGATAACGATGGTTATGTTGCTGAAATTTTTGCAGCTAGTTTGCTTGTAGGTCTTGGAATAGCCGAAAAATACCATTATGAGCCGCTTTCTGCATTGTCAGGAGGTTATAAGCTTCGGGTATTACTTGCACAAAGTCTGTTTAATAATCCCGATATTTTACTACTCGACGAACCGACAAACCACCTAGATATTATTTCAATATATTGGCTTGAGAATTATTTAAAAAACTCTTTTAAAGGAATATTAATTTTTATATCGCATGATTTAGCTTTTTTAAATAATGTTGCAACAGATATTTTGGATATAGATTATGGAGAAATAAAACTATACACAGGCAATTATGATAATTTTGTTCAGGAAAAGCAGATAATAGCTGCTCAGAAGCTAAGCGAGAGAAATTTCTTAGAAAAGAAAATAGAAAATATGCAGGCTTGGGTTGATAAATTTAGAGCAGGGACGAGAGCAAGGCAAAGTGCCTCCCGAGAAAAGCAGTTAGAGAAAATAGAGTTGCCGGATATACAGAAATCTTCAAGAATTAGTCCATTATTTAGATTTAAACAACTAAGATCCTCAGGAAAATTAGTATTAAAAATCGATCAAATAACTAAAAGCTTTGAGGATAAGCAAATATTAAATAAGGTTAGTTTTAACGCATCACGAGGGGAAAAAATTATTATTATCGGTGCAAACGGTATCGGTAAATCTACATTATTAAAAATCTTAATGAACAAAATAATAGCAGATCAAGGTAGTTATGAATGGGGGTATGAATCACAAATATCTTATTTCGCTCAAGATCATCATGAGTTACTTAATGAAAATATTAGTATTATTGATTGGCTTAAAAAGCAATCTGAAAAGGAAACGGAAAATACTATTAGAAATACGCTCGGACAAGTATTATTTCGTAGTGATGAAGTGAATAAAAATATTTTAAGTTTAAGCGGTGGTGAGGGAGCAAGGTTATTACTTGCTAAAATGATGCTAGAAAAAAGTAATATTTTGGTTCTTGATGAGCCGACAAACCATCTTGATATAGAATCAAGAGAAGCCCTTAAAAAAGCTTTAATTGATTTTGAGGGTACAGTAATATTAGTAACGCACGATCGTGACTTTGCAAAATCCATAGCAACAAGGATTATTGCTCTTTCCCATAGGAAAAATATTGTTGATTTTAAAGGTAAATATGATGATTATATTGAGAAATACGGTAATGATTATTTAAGCTCTGCTATTAAATTATCTTAAGTTTTAAGCATTTTTAAAACTCGATGTCATTCCCGCAGGGCATTGTTGCGTGAACCGGTTTCACCTCTGTCATCCCGCGATTTGATCGCGGGTTCCAGTTTAAAATACTAAAATTATTAGTATTTTTTATTGTTTTTATGGACCCCGTGGTCAAGCCACGGGGTGACACGGTGGGTTTTACCGGTCCACGCAACAATGCCTTCCCGCAGAGGCGGGAATCCAGAAAAAAAATATAAATACAGCAAAATTTTAAAATTAAAGCTTGATTTATCTCGCTTTACCCTGGATTCCCGCCTACGCGGGAATGACATAATATATTACTCCACATTATAAAACTCCAAATGATGACCGCTAATAAACTTTTTTACTTCAGCATGGTTACCGTACTCATCAAAATTTAATAATAACCCTTGTTCGTTAAAATATAATATATTCGTAAATAGTCGGTCATCGCAGTCCCACTTAGCTTTAAAAGCATTTTCCTTAATAAGTTTAACTCCGTTTACTCCGTGTTTGTGATATATTATTCCTTTTTTTAAAGCAGAAACAAAAGACGTAATTTTACTTTTATCAAATCTATCATAAATTTTTTTAGAAATTGTACCGTAACAATCAAATCCTCTATATTGACCGAGAAATATAGCTGTACCCTCTACTACTACCTGATTATCAATTTTAATTTGTCCTTCTTTAGGAATATTCCAGGAATTATTATTGAAGTGGATAATCTTTTGAATGGCTAGATAAAATTCATGTTTCTTTTTTAGTTGATAATATTGATGAATTTTTTTCGCATCATATTGAGCAATTAATTGCCCAAAATTTTCTATTTTCTTATTAGCTAGAGAATAACTTGCAATAATCTCTTCTTGCTTTTCTTGACTTAATTTACTTGCATATTCTTGCACTTTTTCTTGATTGTTATTTAATAACGCAGTAACTACCCCAATTTCTAAAGTGTTTTCATTACCAAAATCATTTTGTAAAGCACTTTCAACATTTTGGAAAATCCTTTCGGATTTTTCAGAAGTTAATTTAGTCTCATTATCGGCTATTAAAGCAGTATTAACGGCGTTGAGAACCTCTACTTTTTCATTGAGATTTAGAGTATTATTTTGAGGTAGCGTATAATTGGGGTCCATGTAACTCCGAAGCTTTATAAGTGCTTTTTCATACAAATTTATTTGATGCTGAGGCATCTTATTTAAAAGATCAGAAGCCGTTGTAAATTGCTTACTACATAGAGCAAGCGAGAATGCTAACGATGTATTGTTTGAAGAATTAACAATTTCGTCTAGTTTTTTAGTTAATTTTGTTTGCTGTTTTTTTGTAATTTGTTGTTTATTTGGGATTTTATTATAAAAAGCCATATATTTGCAGCCATCATATAGTGATGAGCAGAAAGGAGTTAAGGTCTTTTTATTAATTGAGGTTAATTTTTCGTTTTTATAAGAAATTTCATATGGATTAGTTAACATTTCTAGGAAGTATTTTATATATCCTTCCGGCACATATTGTATTAAGTCTTTAGCTTTATCAAATTCGCCTTGTATTCTGTAATTAGACCATAAATGACAGGCTATTGTTTCATCGCTTGGTAGAAGTTTGAAAGCATGTTTATAACATTTAGTGGAGATATCATAGTTTCCGGTTTCCTCATAAGCACGACCTGTTCTATAATACCACAGAGCTAGAATTTGATCTTCGGTATTATTATTTAATGAAAAAATAGATTCATCAAGTAAAGATTTAGCATCTTCAAAATTCTTATTCTTTATTAATAAATCAGAGAATTTACCTGACAAATCCAAGCTGAATTTTATATATGGTACTAATGCTTGGACAATTTTCAGTTGGGATTCCGGTTCAATAAGTTTTAGCACGAGAAGTAGATATTCTGCACATTTGGTATATTGTTCAAATTCTTTTGCAAAGTGATTAAAATATAGATTTGTTGCTGTAATTATATATTTGAGTATCTCTTTTGCAGTTTCATTATGTCTATTTAATATAGTACATTGAAAAGCAAGACTCATCATTTGAATTTTAGTTAGCATATCAGGTGATATAGGAATGATTTTATCCGGTATCCATTTTATGGATTCACCATCTAATACATATTCAAAAAAGCCTGGTCTCTGTATTATTTCATAATTTTTTAACAATTCATGATTTTTGTAGCTTTCATATGGATAATTAGACATTAATTTATGGATTAGTAGATGCTTAATTTCTATAGCTTTTTTACTACTAACATTTTTAGATTTTTCACTATTTAAATGTCCAAATATATAATTCATTACTTCTATAGCGGCATTGACAGTCGGTATAAATGAAAAATTTTTATTCATTTCTACTATATTAAGACTGGGAGAGTTTTTTCTAAAATTTTTTATACTAGTTTGTGATAATATATTGGGGGTGTTATTAATCTTGGCAATATCAATCTTAAAAGTAATTGAATACTCTGTATTTTTCATGAATATAATTTAGTATTAGTTGGGCTTAAGAACTGTTACAATATGATGAGAAAGTTTTGAAATTTTACATAGAATTATTATTAAAAGGTTATTCTAAAAATAATAACAAAGAAGTTTAAGAAGACAATAAGCTTTTTAATTTAAAATATGGTGTTGCTTAAAAAAAGTTGATAATTTGAAAAGTTTACGTCTGAGCTACGGAAAAATTGAAAATTATGTACGTATGCAATTTCAGGATATTTGATTAAATTGCCACGCAGCCTACGACTGCGGCGTTGCCCTCATGGCTCGCAAAACCCACTCGATGTCATTCCCGCGTAGGCGGGAATCAAGAAAAAAGTGAGATACATCGAGCTTTTAATTTTAAAAACTTACAGTGTATGAACTTTTTATTGCTGGATTCCCGCCTACGCGAGAATGACATTGAAGAACTAAACTATCTTGCAAAGCAATGCCTATTCAAACCCAAATCCAGCAAAAGTTTTATTAATATATTATTTTTATAAATTATCGCAAGAATAATTATAATAGCTATCTGAGCCTAGAAATTCAGATTTATAAATTGCAGTATTATATTCATAAGGATATTCTAAATATTTTTGCAATTTTACAGCATTTTCTTGAAATAATGGGTAATTATTTGATGGTTCGTGCTTTGATAAACTGAAATATTTCTTTGCTAAATATTCCTTATCTTGAACATCATTAAAAGCTTTGATTTTTGAATATCCGTCATGTTGTTCTTCTTGTAAAAAATAATCTTTATAATCATTATAATTTTTTGGAAGATTTAATATAAATCTAGAATATTGTTCTAACTGAAAGTTAGTTAACCAAGTAAATATAGAATATAAATTTTCTCTATGGTCTAAAGAAAAAATAATTGCAATTTTTGATTGCTTTGTATCCTCTTCTATCTTTCTTTCAATAACGTCATTAGATAATATCACTAACTCTTTATTAAAATGTTTTTTATCTTCTTGAGCTTGAATGATTATGTCAAACATCTCAGTATCTAACTCTTCTGCGGTAAATAATTGTTTGTATTTATTAAGCCATGGACCAAAAGCTATAGATTCAAGTTTTTTAAAATATTGAATTAATTTCATATGCAACTCTAAGTTAAATTTAAGAGCGGCACTTTATATGAAAAATTGAGACAAGTCAAGTAATATTAAACTAATAGTTTAAAAAATATGTGTCACTTCGTGACTTAACTGACGTTGTTAGCCTGTTTATGTCATTCCCGCGGAGGCGGGAATCCAGTACTTTAAAGCTTTTTTTAAAGCTCGATTTATCTCGCTTTTTTCTGGATTCCCGCTTTCGCGGGAATGACATACTCAAAATTTTTTTCACATAACCTAATGACAAAAGTAAAATATGAATATATTATTTAATATACTCGTTTAATTTGAAAAATTGGCTACGTTGTTTTTTGCTTTTAATCCTCACGTACTAATATGTATGCTGCGGTTAAAAGCTTCAAAATGCCTTGCTCTTTTCCAAATTAAACTTCGTCTATCATTTATCAAGGAAGTTATGAGTGCAGATACTAATATTAGCGATAGCTTAGAAATTGTTACACAAGATCATTTATCGATTTTTTCTTTAATAAGTTCATCTGATATTATCGGTAAGTCGGTTATGCTGATGCTGCTTATTGCCTCCATTTGGTCATGGGCTATTATTTTGGATAAAATATTTAAGCTAGGACAAGTGCAGCGAAGAATGAAGAGCTTTGAAAATGTGTTTTGGTCCGGTGGAGTGTTAGAGCAATTATATGAAAGCATAAAAAGATCGGTTAATAATCCGCTAGCTTTAATATTCGTATCCGCTATGGATGAGTGTAAAAGCTTAAGCACTAAAGGGCTTTCCGATGCGTTAAAAAATAATCATAAAGAGCGTATAACAAGTGCAATGTACTTAGCTCAAAATAGAGAAGTCGAAAAGCTTGAGAAGAATTTAAGCTTCCTCGCAACTGTTGGATCAAGTGCTCCTTTTGTCGGTTTATTCGGCACTGTTTGGGGTATTATGCACAGCTTCCAGTCTATTGCTACTTCAAAAAATACTTCGCTTGCCGTAGTAGCTCCCGGAATCGCTGAGGCATTGCTTGCAACGGCTATCGGTTTATTTGCAGCTATTCCGGCAGTAATTTTTTACAACTATCTTATTTCCCGTATTACTCTTATCAACAATAAAATTGAAGATTTTAGTAGTGAACTAAATTCTATACTTTCCAAGGCAATTGATCAGGAGAAGATGTAATGGCTATAAAGCTTGCCGGAAGTAATAGAAAAAGCAAAAGAGCGGTAGTTAGCGAAATTAACGTTACGCCGCTTGTGGATGTTATGCTTGTGCTGCTAATTATTTTCATGATAACTTCTCCAATGCTTGTTTCAGGTGTAAATGTGGATTTACCGGAAACAAATTCAAGCCCGATTTCAGGTCAGGATGAGCCGCTAGTCGTTACTATCAATAATAAAGGCGAAATTTTCCTACTTGAAACTCCAATAGAAAGAACGCATTTAACCGACAAGCTTGCAAATATTACTAAAGAAAAGAAGGATGCTAGAATTTTTGTAAGAGGCGATAGAAATGTTTCTTATGGACAGGTAGTAGAGATAGTTGCCGAAATTCATGCTGCCGGCTTTTCTCGTGTAGCTCTTATTTCAAATATTAAAAATAATGAAAAGTAATCAAAATAAGGATAATTTCACGGTTTTCCTTAGCTGCTCTATTGCCCTACATTTACTTCTTTTATATTTCTTTTTATTTGGCATGCCGTCGCTTTTTGAAAAATTACCGGAAGAGCAAACGATAACTTTTGAAATGTTACCTGTTAGTGATAAATCAAATATTATAACGACGACAAAACAAAAAGAAGCCCCTATAGAAAACGAAGATGCTAAAAAGTCTGAGCAGAGTAAGCCAAAAGAGGAAGAACCACAGCAAGATTTACCTAAAGAAGAAAAAGCAAAAGAAACTGAGACTAAAACAGTAGAAGAAAAGCCAAAAATAGAAGAGAAAAAACCTATAGAAGAACCAAAGCCTGAAGAAGCGAAAGAAGCATTACCTGAGAAGAAAGAAGAAGTAAAGGAAGAAAAGCCTAAAGAAGAGGAAAAAAAACAAGCAGAAGAAAAGAAGAAGCCCGAAGAGAAAAAAGAAGAAGTAGTTGTCAAAAAGCCTGAAGAAAAACCAAAAGAGGTAAAGAAAAAAGAACCTAAAACCGACGAACTTGATTCTTTACTGAAGAATTTAGAGCAATCTTCGGAAGGCGATAATGTAAAATCCAATAAGCATCAAAGGTCAAAAAAAGCTGATAATGCAAAAGAAGCTAAAGGGGTTTATACGGATGGGCTGCCTCTTTCCGATAGCGAAACATCTTTGATAAAAAGGCAGATTGAAAGACATTGGAGTAATATACCGGCAGGGGTTAGAGGTAATAATAAAGTAAAAGTCATTATTAGCATTACGCTAGATAAAGCAGGGAATGTTGAGCAGGCAAAAGTTAAAGAAAGAGTCTGTCCTAATATTCCGGCTAGCGTTTGTGAAGCTTTAGCGGATAACGCAATTAGAGCGGTATGGCAAGCAAGCCCCATCGAAAATCTTGACCCTGCACGTTTTAACCATTGGAAAGAGATTAATTTTAGCTTTGATCCGAGTAAGTTGTAGCCTTATTGCATAGCTCGCAAAAAGCGTGCGATATCATCCCCGCTAGGCGTTGGCGTTGTTGCATGGCTCGCTTATGTCATTCCCGCGGAAGCGGGAATCTAGTAAAACCATATAGCTTCTATATCAATATTGAAGTTATTTTTCTGGATCCCTGCTTTCGCAGGGATGACATCAGAATTATGAAATTAGATTTATTTCATAATATTTTAAGTGCAGGGTAGGTAAATAATAATATATGGAATAGATTGAGACCAAAATGGACTATCATAGAGCATAATATTTTATTGGTTTTGTAATATGTGTAACCGGGAAAGAAACTGCATATAGTGGTTAAAGCTATATATATCAAACCGCCTCGAAAATGAGCGAGTCCATGTATTATAGATCCCATAATAACAGCTAAAATTTGTTGTTTAGGTAAAAGATTTTGTAATGTTCTTTGTAAAAATCCTCGAAAGAATACTTCCTCAGCCATACATACTAAAAAGAAATTATTAATTGCCCATATCGGTAATATGCTTGGTATTTTAGGCTCAAATAAGACATAACCGCTTATTAATGACAGAGCCATAATTATCATTATACACAGTAATAAAGATAGTAATGTATATTTTACAGTGCCGCTACTCTCTTGTTTTTCTAAAATATATAAATCGCTTAGAGAGAAAATTATTAAAGCCGGAATTACCTTATCAAAATTTAGATACATGGTAAACGGTACAGATAATTCCGATAACTGTACTTTATCAATGGCAAGTATATTAAAAAATCCTGGAACTTTATGAAAAGCAAAACCGACAAAAAAAACCGAAATAGATGTAAATAATAGTGTTTTTATTATCTTATTTAGCTGTAAATTAAAATAGGCATAAGTAATACCAGCAAAAACAATGAGTGTACTAAATCCTATAATATTTATTATACCTTGGTATAAAGCAGCTAAAATCGTAATGCCTATGCCTAAATATACAGGCCTTTTATCACGGCAAAATAAAGATATTAAGATTGTTATAATAAGAAGAATGTAGGTGATATTTAAGGAGTGCATATAAATCTTTGTAAAAAAACTGTATTTAATATATAGTTATTTTTTAGCATAAAAAATAGAAAAATAAAATAATCATAAAAAGAAACCAATAAAATAATGTATAGAATTGGGAGATTTTATGAAAGATATAGAATATTGGGAAAAAAAATTTAAAAACTGTAAGTATTCTGATAAATTAATCGGAAAGCTTTTATTTTTAAATACCCAAGTAAAGAAACCTGTCGATATTAGAGAAGTTAAAAAAGGTATTTACTATGCTCGTAAATATCATGGTGAGCAAATGCGTCAATCAGGTGATCCTTATTATTCTCATCCAATTGCAGTAGCAATTATGGTAGCGGAATTTGTGGCAAAAGAAGTTCCTAAACTTTTTACTCCTATAATGCTGCAAGCTGCATTACTTCATGACACTATTGAAGATACTGAACTTACTGAAGAGATGATTAGCAACATTTTTGAGAAAGAAGTAGCAAGACATGTAGAAGGTCTAACTAGAATTAAACCTTATGGAAAAATAAGTAGTGCGAAAAGTCTTATTTTATTAATTAAACAAAAAAGATACGATACGGCTCTTATAAAACTTTTTGATAGAATACATAATTTACAAACTTTAGGAACAAAATCGCCTGAAAAAGCTCATAAAATAATTAAAGAGACATTAAAAAGCTTTTTAGTTTTAAGTGAAATGCTTGAAATACCTTTAGTTTCAGAGCTTATATATGCTGAATGTTATAAAAATAATTTAAAATTTAATATAAATTCTACTTTTAATAAAATTATAAACTTCGATTCTTTTCCATTTTTTCAAAATAAGTTACTCCCATGAAGAAAGTTATACCTACCGGAATGAAAATTAAAAATAATCCCCAATACCCTAAATAATTGGTAATATAAACTAAACCAAATGACGTTATAATATAAGTAAATAATTTTGCTATTGCACTTAGCATACTAGTATATGTAAATCTCTTAAAAACCGGGAAATATTTATAAAATATAGGGGATGCCGGTACGTGATCAAATACGAATAATGCAGCTAAGCACTGAAAAATAAAAATATATAAAGGAGTAGGATTATAATTTAACATTATAGGGAAAAAAACGAGAGAGGTAAAAAATAGATATAATTTTACTTTTAGTATTTTTAAAGGATGAATTCTATAGCTAATAAATGCAAGACCGATAATACCGAGTAAATCTACTATAGATACCCAAAAATTCTGATTTATAATTTGATTTGGAGTAAATCCGCATTCTCTTTTTAATATATCACCGCAATATATATACACAAAATAAAAACACGGCGGTCTAGCACACTGGATAAAGAAATACCAAATAGAAGTGGCACTAGGAACTTTTTGATCCAGAATGTCTTTATCAATTTCTTCAAGTGTAATATTATTTTCTTCAAGCCTTAGTTTTAATTTATTTTTTTTATTTGAAAAGGCATCTGCTTCTTTTAAACTAGTCCTTGCAATAGTACCTACAAAAGCGATAGTTGCACCAATGAAAAAGGCTATACGCCAACTGGATTCATGTTGATAAATATTTTGATTAGTAAAAATTGATGCAATACCTAGTGCTACCGTGGTGCCTACAGCAGAAAATACTGTTATAACTGCTACTAATGGATACTGGATAGGAGGGGCTGAATTTTCAGTTAAATATAACTCTGCACCTCGTGCTTCTGCAGTTGCCGACATACCTTGAATTATACGACATATAGTAAGAATCCAAGAGGCTGTTATACCTATCTGTGCATATGTTGGCATACTGCCTATAATCACACAAGTAATAGCCATTAATAAGGTAGTTAAAACAACTACAATCTTACGTCCAAAATGATCACCTATATACCCAAATATTAATGCTCCTATAGGTCTTAGCAAATAGGTAGAACAGAAAGAAAAGGCATTAAGCAACGAAAAAGTGAAAGGATCATATTTCGGAAAAAATAAATTATTTAAAAGTACCGCCATATGCACATAAAGCATAAGATCAAAATACTCTAGAAATGTGCCTATAGAAAGTAAACCAACAGCTTGTTTTTGTTCTTTATTTAAATTTCTTTGTTCTTTTTCGTAGCCTAACATAACCTATTATAGATAATTAGATTGTGAAATAAGCTATACCTTTTTGAATAAAAGTCAATAAAGTATTAAGAATTTTTAAAGTATCTATTTTTCTCTAAACGCTTTAAATGCTGTATCAGTTACAGGGTCAAGTAAATATCTAAGTAGTGTTCTTGTGCCGGTTACGATTTGTACTTCGGCTTGCATACCCGGATGTAATTCAAGGTTTTTAACTTTAGCAACTTTGTTAAATTCATCCATATCGATTTCGACTCTTGCAATATAATAATTATCTTGTTGTTGTCCCGGATGTTGTCTCTCATCTTGTACTATATCAGGTGATACGCTGACTACTTTACCGGTAAACATTGGAGTAGTTCTTGATTTAAATGCACTAAAGCGTATTTTAGCAACTAACCCTTCATGTACTGAATCGATATTTTTTTGCGATACTTTTGCTTCTATTATTAATGTATCGTTAGTAGGTGAAATTTCCATAATCGTTTGACCGTGAGCTATAACACCGCCGATTGTATGATATTTTAAGTTGTTAACTATACCGTCAACGGGTGATCTGATAATTACACGGTTAAGAGAATCTGTAAGAGAAGTATATTTTTCTTTAAGAGATGCTGTTTGTACTTGAGCTTCACGAAGTTCGGTCAAAGTGTCCTTAGTATATTTATTTTGTTGATTTATAATACTAATTTGAGCTTCGGTAATAGTGTGGCGTGTTCCTGCTATTTCAGCTTCGTTTGTTGCAACATCACTTTTTGCAGCAGCAACTTTAGCTTCTTGGTCTAATAAGGCTGATTTCTGTATAAATCCTTTTTCTTTTAAGGTTCTTAAAGCTTTTAAGCGATCTAGGTAAACTTCAGCTGTTTTAGAGGCTGCAACCTTTCTTGCTTCTAACCCCTCAATTTTTTTCTCAAGCTGAGAAATACGCTGATTTAAACCGTCTTTTTCTGAATTAAACAATTCTTTTCTAGATCTAAATAAATTTTCCTGCGTGTGAATTATTTTAGCTACTTCCGGTAAGTTTATATCTTGCATTAGAAAATCGGAGAATTCGATTTGTTCTAGATTATCACGTTCGGCAATTAAGCGATTTTCAGTTGCTAAAAAATTACGGTACTGACCAAGAATATTTTCATGCTCACTTTTTATTCTAGTTTCTTCAAGTTCTATTAATTTATCGCCTTCTTTGACTTTATCACCTTGCTTAACATAAATAGCATTAATTATTCCGCCTTCATTATGTTGAATTGTTTTTTTGTTTGTGCTTGGCATTACTATTCCGACTGCCACGGCACCGCTATCAAGTGGTGCAAGGGCCGACCACACGCCACCGATCAATACTAAAAAGATAATAACATAAATACCGAAAAGTATAGGCGATCTTGCGGCTTGTGCTACGTTATTGCGATCTTTATCAGTTTTTTTGGTAGTAAAATTAACAAACCTATCAAGTTTTACTAATAAGAATTCTATAGCGTGAGAAGTTTTTTTTAATGTGGTATTTATTAAAGCCTTACGTTTAGAACTTTGACCTTTAAGGCTTAACGCATCTTCTCTTAAGGACAATAATTGTTTTAATTGTTCCGGAGTAATTTGAGGTTTATTGTGTTTTAAGTCCTGCATAATATTTATTAGTTATTAATATGAATTGTGCCGCTTTTTAAAGTTTTAAAGTGTTTTTGAATCTCTTCTTCTGTTCCGTAAACTGCAACGGCTCCATCTTGTAATATTAGAATTTTATCAACAACGGATAATACAGAAGGTCTATGTGAAATTACAAGAACGGCTATTCCTTTAACCTTTGCTTGTTTTAAGGCATTTGCAAGAGCAACTTCACCTGCCTCATCTAAATTAGCGTTAGGCTCATCTAAAATGATGAGTTTTGGATTACCGTAAAAAGCTCTAGCAAGTCCTATACGTTGTCTTTGCCCACCTGATAGATTAGAGCCTGCAGTACCAATATCAGAATCATAACCGTCCGGAAATCTTAATATCATCTCATGAGCCCCGGCCATTTTAGCTGCTTCAATAACTTTTTGTGGATCGGCATCTTCTTCCATTCTAGCTATATTTTGCTTAATGCTACCGCTAAAAAGTTCTATTCCTTGGGGAAGATAGCCGACATGTCTACCAAAATCGTCTCTATTCCAACGATAAATTTCTGCTTCATCTAAACGTACTGAACCTGATGATTCTTTCCATACGCCGACTAGAATTTTAGCTAAAGTTGATTTCCCCGTAGCTGAAGGACCGATAATTGCTAAAGTCTCACCGGGCTGTACTGCAAAGCTAACGCCTTTTAAGATATATTTTGGTACAGGCGGTTGAGGTAAATGTTTTGGTATAGGATGAGCGTAATAAATATTTTCAACGGTAAGATGTCCTTCAACGTTTGGAATCGGCATTGCTTCATCTCTAGAAGAATAAGTGCTAAATAAATTATTAAT
>DYDV01000076.1 GCA_020404465.1 Rickettsia endosymbiont of Omalisus fontisbellaquei | reverse complement strand
TACCGTTATTGATGGTCAGAATGTTAGTAAATTTGAGCGGTTAAAAACTATTAAATTAAGCAATAGTAATGTCAGTAATGAGAATTTAGAGAAGATTATTAAATATTACACCGATCAGAGAATGAAAATAACCACATCACTTAATAATGATGAAGTTAAAAGTGATGTATCTTCAGCTCAGTTAGAGCATATGAGTAAAATTATTAATAACAACATCGATCTTAACCGACAGAATGAGGACGGTAATACTGCATTACATAAGGCAGTAGTAAAGGGTGATATACAATTAGTAAAATCATTGCTTGATTGCGGGATTAATGAAACAATAAGAAATAAGCAAGGAAAAAAAGCTATTGATTTAGCTGAAGAAAAACAAGAAAGAATTGGAATTTATCAGCTGATAGCAGAGTATGAACCGCAAGTTTTTTGGTCGGCATTAGGTGCAGCTAACGGGAAAATAGCTACACAGCTTGCTAAAACAATGTCTATTGAAAAACTAACAATGCCAATAAAGGATAATGTAGTACGCAGTAACTGTGAAGCATTGGAGGTAGCATTACTAAATAATGGTCTAGCAGCTACTGCTTTACAATTAATAAAAAGGCTAGATATCAACAAAAGCTATGGCAGAGATAAGGATAGTAGTTTGCATTTACTAGCAAGAAATTATAATGATACGCACGTTGATATCATGGAGGCAATGATTAGTAAATTTCCGGATTTAGTTACAAAGAGAAATAATTTAGGTCAAACCGCAGCCGATATAGCTCAAGATACAAAGAAATATAATTTCTTAAGCTTGCTGATGAATAAAAACTGTATTTTAAGTAAATTCACTAATGATAATGAAGAAATAGTACGTAAGGCGGCAAAATATGGTATTAAAGCGGATAAAGACGACTTAAAAAATAGTTATAATTACAGTAAATGTGATAAGCATAAGAATAATTTACTAAAGCTTGCAGTCAAAAATAAAGACTATGAACTATATGAGAAAATAAAAGCAGTACCACAATATAGTAAGGAGCTGGAAAATCTATATGACAACGAAGGTAATCATAAACTAGCCTGCAATAATCCAGTTAATGAGCTAATAAAAATATTCCGAGAATATGGTTTTATCATAAGTGAAAAAGAAGCCATTACCGGAGCAATCAACTTAAACCAAACCAATGGACAAGGCAATAGTGTACTTTATGAGCTTCTTAAAACAATATGTATTACTGATAATGAGGTAGAAAAGCGAGAAGAAAAAGTTGAGCTATTAATTAATGCAGGGCTAGATGTTAATACAACAAATAGAGCAGATAAATGGACTCCTATGCATTTAGTTGTCAGTTCTAAACAGTCATACTATGTAGAAAAATTGATGAGTAAAGGAGGGAAATTATTAGAAGACGTATATAATCGTACACCGATAGAAATAGCTAAAAGATATGGGTATATTGATATAGAGAATTCACTTACATCAATAATAAACGAAAATAATGCTTATTCAATAGAACAACCGCATCATCTTCCACCTTACGAGTGTGAAGCCAGTTTGCTTGGGGCAGGCACGGTTAGTTTATTGTAATAACGTATTAATTTCTAATAAAAGTAAAGCACAAGGAAGAATAATTTATGATAGAACAGTTAATGGATAAGATAGCTAGAATCATCTCCGACTCAGAATTTTTGAAAAGGATATTTTATACTAAAAACGATCGATTAGTAAATGCACTACATGAAGAAAATGTGCCGAAAGCAAAAAATTTAATAGAAACTATGACTGACTCAAGCAGAATTAAGCGTAATCGATGTAGAATGCGTCAATACAGCGTTATTTTATGCAATGGCAAATGATTTAGAAGAAATTATGTATATTATTGATTCCAAAGATGCTTCCTTCTGCTGTACACTATATTAATGATGCTGGGATTTCGATTAACGAGTTGCCATAAATCCTACCGAGGTTTCAACTTTTGAAATGATAAAATCATAATCTATTTTAGTGTTTCTCATAGGTATTGTAATCTTTACATCTTTCAATAATTTAAGTTAAAAAAATAGAAAACTAAACTTAAAGTTCTTTAAATATTCTTATGTCTAACTGTTATTTTTTTTCTAATTGAAGTTCTAAAATATTCTGCTTGATTATTTCTTCTAATTGCTTTTGTTGCTGTAATTCCATTTTTTTCCATAATGCTGTATTAGCTAATTCTTGAGACAATATACCCATCATATTAAATGTATTTAAAGGTGGTTTATTATCAAATAACATGAATAGCATTGTAATAAACATACCCGTCCAAAGTATAAAATTCCAAAAATAATCTTTATTTATTATTACACTCATAAACTTATATTATTTTGTATTAGTTATTATTATATAATAAAAATTTTTATTTTTCTAGAGCGTAGTACTTCTAGATAAACAATTTTTATAATTAATATTAGGTTAGAATTGATAAACTATAGATTTCTAAAAATTTTGCTCTGTTGTGATTTCATAATAATATCAAATAAATACTGTTCTACACTCTCAGCAATAAACAAACCACAGGCCGGTTGCATCAATTCCTTTTGAATTCTTAATTATTGTAATAAGAATTCTATTAATTTTAATAAACTTTCTTGCTACTTCAAGTAGTTCAAGTTCAGACAATTTATCTTTGTACTTTCTTTTAAGCTGATTTATTATAGGTTCAACTAGATTTTCGTCGACTCTATGCTCGCATAATTTTTTTTGTTCTTTCATTTTTTGTTGACTCTTCTAAAAGCTTATTCCAATATACTCCTATCGCTTTTCTATAAAAGTTCGTTGCTTCTATACAGTACTTATTATCTTTAGTATACATAAACATCTTTACTAAAACATCTGCTTTCTTAAAATAAGTACGGGCATTTCCTTCGTCCCTCTCTATATCAATTTCATTTACCTCTAGTTCACCTTGTAGTTGTTTGAACTTTTTTTGATTTATCAACTTCATAAAATAATTCTCCAATTAGTTGGCTTTTTTCAATTATTTAAACTAAAAGTAAAAAAATGTCAATATAACATCTCAACATAAGGTTAAATTGATTCTAACAAGTCGTTACAAAAGCTTATTTTGAATAAACGATAAGATTTTCTCTCATATAATTCCTTTTTTTGTATTAATCAAACTTATTAATAAATGATGATAAATTTAACACAATCTAAAGTTTATTATCAATCAAAGTTTTACTATTTTTTTGTAAGTTTTTTTATTTGAAATATATTTTCCAATATCAATTTACAATTTATAGGAATAAAGCTTTATGTATACTGCTAGATTAAATACAGTAAAAAATAAATATTATACTGTAAGTAATAATCCTTTAATGGATACAACAAAAAACCTTAGTAATTTGCAAGCTGATTTAAGTATAGAACAAATAAATTATAATAATTATTCTGCTCAAAATCGTAACTTAACTTCGCAGCTTACTAAGGCTCAAAATGATCTTACTAAAACACAAGATAAGCATATTAAATTACAACAGCTTCTTACTAATCAGCAAAATTTAGTACAAAAAGTGCATGCCTACTTAGGTGATTATCAAGAAAACAATTCAGCTACACAACCAATAAGTAATGAAGAATTAGCACAACAACTAATTGGTAATTTAGCACAATTAAATTTGGAGTAAAAATATGAAATTAAGGGATTATATACAAAAAGAACTTGAAGATGCTGAATATTATAATACCCACTGTCCAGGTTATACTGGAGTTTATCATATAATGTACCGAAACAGTAACTTAGTTTCATTCAAAATGCCTCATAACGCTAATGGAGAAGAGCTTGCACTATTTAACGGTGATCCTGGAGCTAATGGTATTATGTTGTGTTATTCTTCTAATCCTCCTACTGATCCGAATGAGCTATGTTATAATAAAAAAACTAATAAATTTACTCAAATTCCTAATCACCTAAATGTAAAAGATATAAACGGTAATACCTTGTTAAATGAGCTTGAGTCTATAATTGATACGATCTCACAAATTAGTTCATATCAAAGTAATAATGCGAATTATCTATCTCAGAATGCTACAATGACTCAAAATATCAATAGTGCAAAGCAGCGTACTACAGATTTCCAAACACAAGCAAGTAGATTACAAACACAAGTAAATAGCTTTCAAATCTCAGATGATATTAGTACATTAAATGCAAAACAAAAAGCTCATATTTTGCAGAAAATTTGGGGAAATGATGATATAAGACAACGTACTGATGAGTATGTAAATATGTTTAATTCTATTAATAGGC
>DYDV01000075.1 GCA_020404465.1 Rickettsia endosymbiont of Omalisus fontisbellaquei | reverse complement strand
TAAAGTTAAAAAGCTATTTGTTATTGCAATTTTTTAATTTTCACTATAATTGTAATCAACTAACTATTAACAATAAATGAAGAAATAACTTTTATGGAAGATTTAAGCTCTTGGCAAGAAAAGTTTGAAGTTTGTGTTTACTCTAAAAAACTATTAGATAAAGTCGAATATTTAAACACTAAATTAAAAAACCCCGTCGATATAGAAGAAGTTAAAAAGGGTATTTATTATGCCCGTAAATACCATGGCTTACAAATGCGTCAGTCAGGTGATCCTTATTACTCTCATCCGATCGAAGTGGCTATTATGCTTGCTGAGTTTGTAGCAAACGACGTACCAAAGCTTTTTACTTCTACTATGATAAATGCTGCTTTATTACATGATACAATTGAGGATACTGATTTAACTGAAGAAATGATTAAAAGTATCTTTGGAGTAGAAGTAGCGAAACATGTAGAAGGTTTAACTAGAATTAAACCTTACGGAAAAATTACTGCCGAAGAAAGCTTGAATTTATTGATTAAGCAAAAAAGATATGATACCGCTCTTATAAAATTATTTGATCGTATACATAACATCCAAACTTTAGGTGCTAAATCGCCTGAGAAAGCGAAGAAGATTATTGAAGAGACTTTAATAAATTTTGTAACTATAGCTACATACTTTAAAATTCCTGTGATAAAAGAAAGACTCTTATTTCTATGTTATCAATATCTATATCCTAAAGACTATCAGCTGAAACAGTCACTAATGAAGTTTGAGGATAACTTTCAACCACTTTATCCAGCTTTTCAAAATATAATATCCCCCATGTAAAACCTATACTTACTGGAATTAATATAAACAATACGCCCCAATTACCAAAATATTTAACTAAAAAAACTAGCCCAAAAGAGGTAATAATATGCATTAAAGCTCGTGATAAAGCAAATAAGCAACTTGGATAAGTAAAACGTTTAAAAATTGGAAAATGTTTTATATATATAGGTACAGCAGGAAAAGCATCAGGTCTAAATATAATAAAAAATGATTGTATAAAAAGAACTTCAAAAGGACTGGTTACAGTTGATAATAAATAAGGATATATAAAAGCAAACAACCAAAATATTAGTAACCTAAATTTTATAAGAATTAATGGATATATTTTATAACATAAATAAGTTAATATTATATATGAACCTAAATTTACCATTGAGACAACAAAATTATTATGTATGATTTGTTCACTGGTGTAGCCAAAGGTATTTTTTAGTATATTACTACAATGTGAGTAAGTAAAATAAAACGATACAGGCCAGGCACATTCAATTAAAAAATAAGCTAAACAGGTTTTTTTATCGACCTTTTCTTGTAGAAGAAAATGATTTTTTAATTTTTTAATATTTACATCTCCTTTTTCAATAGCATCAGCTAAGCTTTCTTGAAGTTGGCGTTTTGCATCTGCAAATACAGGAGTTTCGCGTAAAGTAGTTCGAGCAGTTAGTCCAATCACTGCAATGACTGCTCCCATCCAAAAGGCTATACGCCAACTAAAACTATAACTGGTGACTATAGATGCTATACCGAGTGCTGCAACGCCTCCTACAGTAGATGCTGTGACAATCATAGCTACGCTTGAATATTGAGTAGGAGGTTTTGTGATTTCAGTTAAGTAAATTTGAGCCCCCATGATCTCGCCCATTGATGAGATCCCTTGAGCAACTCTACATAATGTTATAACTATAGTAGCAGCTATACCTATTTCTGAGTAAGGAGAAAGAGTCGCTGTAATAATACAGGTAATTGCCATAATAGCTGTGGTAATAATAACAGTTGCCTTTCTGCCTATATTGTCACCAATCCAACCAAATATTATAGCACCTACCGGTCTAAAAACGAACGTAGAACAAAATGCAAAAGCATTAAGAAGTGAATTAACAAAAGGATCATACTTAGGAAAAAATAAATCATTTAATAACACAGCCATATGCACGTATAGCATAAGATCAAAATACTCAAGAAATGTACCGATAGATAATAACCCTATTGCTTCTTTTTGCTTACGGGTTAGACTTCTTTGTTCTTTCTCATAGCCCAGCATAATTTCTTTATAAAAATTAAATTGTAAAGAAATTATACTGTTTTATATAAAAGTCAATAAGAAATTTCGCTTTATACGATAAATAAAGAAGTGAAGTGCAACTTACTATTAGCTTATTTTTATCTATTCAATATATTGTTAAATAAAAATTGATAAATATTTTTTATCTTATTAATCCTAAATCTTTTTTTGCAATTCTTTTTATATAATTACTTGGTGTATCTGTATTTTTATTAGAAATAGTATTGTTATTAATTAATTGTTTCCCGATTCTATTTACTATATTTTCTGTGCCGTTTAGCTCTAATTTCTTTTTTAACGGTATTGTTTGGTATTCCTTGTGATCTTTATTATTTGCACTTTCGACTGCTTTTGTTAACACGCTTTTATGAGTAGTCATTTGTTCCGGTTGTTTATAAAAAGGACTATGTGCTCTACCTATGTCTTTCAGTACATCTACTATTATATTTTGTGATGTTATTTTTTTTGTATCAGCATATTCTAATTCTGTTCTTAGTGTTATTTCTTTATTAAGCTGATTAAATCTCTGTTGTTTTTCTTGAACGGTAAATCTAAAGTAATTCTTATCTTGTAGTAAAGCGGTTAATGCTTCGGTTTGAATAGTTTGTTTATACCCTATCTCTGCTAATGCTTGTATATTTTTATAATTACCTATATCTGTTTTTTGTTTTTCTTGATTAATATTATGGTTTAACTCCTTAATTAACTTTATTCTATCCTGAACCTGATTTACCGAATCTTTAGAACCTTTTAATGATTGTAATCCTATATTTATTGATGAAATTATTTGTGCTATATTATTACCGACTATAGCTGCAGATATCCCTGCCACGTTTACTATATTACTTATTCCATTTGTTATAACCGATGCTATAAATAATGATTTGGTACCTTTACTACTTTTGTCTTTCGTTTGAGGCCGATCATTATGTATATATAAATCATCTTTTAAAATATCTTTTAACTTCGGGTCAATTTTTAAAAGGGCTTGCTGTTTACTCAAATCATCACGATGTTTTACTAATAATTTATTTTCTTGTGTAAGAAGACGTATCTTTCGAGTATGTACTACATCTATTATTGCTTTACCTACTATAGATGTTGCCATGGCAGTAGCTGATGCAAACATAAATGGAGCGGCTGCAGGTGCTATAGTTGCCAGTATAATACTACTTGCTATTAATCCGAGTACACTAGCTGTGGTTTTATTGAAAAGAATCTTTCCTGCTACGTTGCTTATTTTCTTTATATTACCCCATGTCTTTGAGGTCTTAATACTATTTATAATATTGGATGTTCTTGAGTTAGTTTGTGCTTTATACTCACTTTCATAAATAGTGTTTGGGTGTTGTCCATGGTTTTTTAAGGCATTTGTGCCTCTACTCCTTAATTTTTGTATCCGTTCTTGCTCTATTATATATAAATCATCTTTACTTTTTACTGTTTCTTGAGAAATTATACGCTCCAAGTTACGCCTTTGTATAACTTCTAAATCATCCATACTTCTAAATATTGGAGGCTGCTTTTTAGGTACTATGTCTATATCATTAGATGATACCTTTTTGTTCTGCTCCTTAGGAATTACAATATCTAAATCTTTTTCTAGTGATTGTGCATATTTATTTTCTTCTTCTATAGGTCGTGCCATTCTATTCGCTCTATTTGTATGCCTTTAATCTGTTTTAGGGTGCATTATAGATAATTATTAAAATTTGTTAACAATTATCTAGAATTAAATTACTTAAAATGCAAATTTAAGGTAAATCTTTATCATGAATTAGTGTTAGGCACTGTTAACAGTGCCTAATAAAGCAAAGAGAGATAAATAATAACCTAAACTAACTAAAAGTTATTGTGTTATTAAAAAATTCATATATTAATTAAAATACAAAGTTATTTATTAATTATTATGTCAAATACATCTAAGTTAGAAAATCACTATAATAAATTGTTACAAGATATTATGCTTAAAACATTAGAGCAGAATAAAGCTGTAGAAACCTATTTAATAAAAGAAGATTTTAGTAGTGCTTTAAGTGAACTGCAAAAAATAAACGAAAAGCTTGAAGAATATTGTAAGGTTTTTTCTCTACTTGAAATAATTAAAACCGAACTCTCTGAAGAAGATAAAGTATATAACTAATTTATATAAAAGTTGAAAGCCGTTTTTCATCTTTTATATTTTATACTGAATAGCGAATTATGCAATAACTCGCTATTCGCATTCAATAATAATTTCCTGCTTCAACTTCTAGCCTTTTAAAATGTGATATACCGAGGCTATACCCTATAATGATAGGAATTATTATCATCAGTAATCCTAAATTATTAAAACGTTCTGTTAAATAAACAAGCCCAAAAGAACTAATTACGTACATAGCAGCTCTTGAAGAAGCATATATAAAGCTAGCATAGGTAAACCGTTTAAAAACCGGAAAACTTTTGTAAAATATCGGGATTGCCGGAAATTCACTTGGAGAAAAAGTAACTACAATTAGTTGAATTAAGAAAATTTGCCAACCTTGGGTTATATTATCTAATATTAATGGACTAAATAAAATAAAAGCTAAAAATATCACTAATTGTGTTTTTAAAATTTTTAGTGGATGAAATTTATAGCATAAACATGTAAGTGCTAGTGCTACAAAAAACTCTACTATAGAAACAATGAAATTTTGATGTATTACTGCTTCAGTGGTATAATGTAACGAATCTTTAAGTATATTACTACAATGAACATAAGCAAAATAAAACCATACAGGTTGTGCTAGTTGTATTAAAAAATAATAGATGGCAGTTTTCTTATTAACTTTTTCTTGCCATACAGGATTATTTTTTATTTTTGCTACATCAATTATATTACTATCTTTTATTGTGTCGTGTATTCTACGTTTAGCATCAACGAAATCCGGTGTTTCACGTAAAGTAGTTCTAGCGGCACTACCTATTAATGCAATTCCTGCACCTATCCAAAATGCGATACGCCAATTAAAACTGTAAGATGTAACTAAAGTTGCTACGCCAAGAGCTACCGTTAATCCTAAGCTAGCACATACTCCTACAAATGCTACGGCAGGAAAACGCTTAGGAACTCCGACAGATTCCGTTAAATATAATTCTGCTCCTACTCTTTCTCCCATAGATGATATACCTTGTACTATACGACATATAGTTACTATCCAAGCAGCACTAGCCCCTACTTGGGCATAAGTAGGAAGATTAGCCATAACGATGCAAGAAAATGACATTAAAATAGTGGTAATAATGACTGTGGATTTCCGACCTATATTATCTCCTATCCAACCAAATAATAGAGCTCCTAAGGGTCTAAAAATAAAAGTAGAGCAAAAAGAAAAAGCTGCAAGAAGTCGATTAACATGAGTATCATATTGCGGAAAGAAAAGCTCATTAAGTAGTACCGCCATATGAACATATAGCATAAGATCAAAATACTCTAAAAAAGTACCTATGGATAGTAAGCCTATAGCCCGTTTTTGTTCTCTGTTTAAACTTTTTTGTTTTTTTTCGTATCCTAACACAATTTTTCTAAAAAGTTAATTTATAGAAAGATTATATTGAGAAGATTTAAAGTCAAGGAAAAAGTTACAATATTTTATTATTATAATTATTTAAAACTTCTTTGACTAATGAAGTGGTTATTTTTCTTTTAGAAGTTAAGGCAAATTGATTTATATTCTCTAATATTTCTATGATTTTAGCATATTCTCTAGGTAAATTTACTAAAAGAAAATCTATTATCTGCCTAGATATTGTTACCGAAGAAATAGAAAAATGCTTAAATATTAGAGTTTTGATTAACTCATCATCAGGGGAGTTTAATACTATACTAAGTACCGATTTGATACGTGAAGATAAATCAGGCAATGCAAAATTTTCATTTTTATTAAGCGATGTAAGCAAAAGATATTTTTGTTTTTCGTTAATAATATTGAATATATGAAGTAATGCCGGCTCTTGCCAGTTTTCAATATCTTCAATGATAAAAGCATTATATTTTTCTAAAATTTCTTCATTAAAAAAAATATCTTTAATAATATAGGCATTGCTTAAATTTTGCCATATTTTGGTTAAATAAGTTTTGCCTGAAGAAGAAGGCCCTTTGATTAATAAAGTGAATTTATAAGGATTAACGCCAAAGCCGTGCTGCCAATTTTGTATAATATTATAAGCTTGATAGTTAGAACTAGAAACAATAAATTCATCAGGATGATATTTATTAGGAATAGTAAACCGAAATATATATTGCTGCACTGTTATAAGAATTTTTTAGCCGTCTATTCGATAGAATTTGCTAGATTTATAAAATTTAATTAGATTCAAGAGTAAAATTTTAGTAATACCGGCGATAGGTATGGCAAAAAATATCCCAATAATTCCAAATAAACTGCCACAAGCAAAAATCGAGAATATAATCCAAAGAGGATGCAACCCTATTTTATCACCGATAATTTTAGGGGTTAAAATATAAGACTCACAAATATTTCCGACTAGATAAATTATCATTATATATAGTAATTTGGAAGTTACGCCAAAAGTTAAATAGCCGATAATTAGAGTTAAAAGAAACGATATAAAAGTACCAAGGAAAGGAATAATAACTAAAAACCCTGTTAAAATGCCAAGTAAAAGAGCGAGATCAATACCTATTACGGTAAATGCAATACTATAATAAGTAGATAATAACAAGCAAATATTTAGCTGGCCTCTTATGTAAGCAGATAACAAATTATTAATTGCCGATAATATTTCAAGGATTTTCGGTCTAGTTTTTATAGGTAATAATGATTTCATGTTTGCAATAATTTTAGCCCAATCACGTAGGAAATAGAATAATATTATAGGTATAAGTAAAAATAAAACAAATATGTTAATAGTGATAATAGTATAACGCCAAAAATTATTAGCAATACTGCCAAGTATAGTAAATATACTATTTATAAAATTGCTTAAAGAATTCTTGATTTTATCGGCAATATCCGGTTCTATCGAATAAATTTTTGCCATTATAGGAGGTAATATTTCTGCCTGTAAATAATTTTTATATTTTGGAATATTATTTATAAAAGTAAAAATTTGTCCATAAATTATCGGCACTAAAATAGTAAGTGCTATAAAAAATATGCTTAAAAATATCAGATAAATTATACTCGATGCAAATTTATTTGATATTTTAAATTTTGATGCAATAAAATCAATAGCAGGCTGTAGTAAGTAAGATATTATAAACGCGATAAAAAATGGTTTTACGGCGTCTGAAATTAGCATAAAACCGCTTATAAAAAGCCCTAAAAAAACTAGCCAAAATATAGCGGTTCTATTCATATTATTCTTCCAATTTTCTATACGAAGATTAACTTCAAAAAGAGCTAGGAGTTCACAAGGCGAGGATCACAGAGTATATTTAATATGTGAGAACCGAAATTCTTGTAGAACGACGACGCCAATTTTTGAAGCTCATCGAGTATTAAGGCTTTTTAACTACTTGTACGGTAGCAGGACGAAGTAGCCTATCCCTAATTTTATATCCTGATTGCATTAAAGTAATAATGCTATTCGGTGCATACTCTGTATTATCTATCTGCGAAATTGCATTATGTAAATTATAGTCAAACATCGATCCTATTTCCGGTTTTATTTCTTCAATATGATGTTTATGAAATATTTTATCTAGCTCATCTTTAGTCATCTGAACACCGGCTATAATATTTGTGACTTCTATATCAGGATTTGCCGGTTTGTGTGCTAATGCTCTTGAAAGATTATCACTAACATTTAGTAGCTCTTTAGCAAATGTAGCAATCGCATAATCTTTTGCTTCGTCACGTGCTTTTTCTAAGCGCTTTCTTGTATTGTCTATTTCGGCAGTAGTTCTAATTAGCTTGTCTTTTAGCTCTTCAATTTGTGCTTTTAAGCTCGCTATTTCTTCATTATCAACTACTTGAGCTTCTATAGTAGGACTAATTTCTTCTTCATTATGGTTCTCTATATTATCATCTATCATATTATTTACTTTTTTATGTTCTTTTTTGATATATATATAGATATAATAAAATTTTTTTCAATGGTATACTCGTTTAATTTGAAAAATTGGCATCGTTACTTTTCGCTTATAATCCTCACATATTATCTATACGTTGTGGTTATAAGCTTCAAAGTGCCTTGCTCTTTTTCAAATTAAACTTCGTCTACCGATTTTGTATATTTATTTAGGAGTACAAATTGTATTATGAGACACTCAGGAAGAAAAAGCAACCAATTACGTCCTATTTCATTAGAATTATCACCGCTTGTTAATGCGGAAGGTTCTTGCCTTATTAAAATCGGTAATACGCATGTCATGTGTAGTGCTACTTGCGAAACTACCGTACCTCCGTTTTTACGTGGGCAAAATCAAGGCTGGATTACTGCCGAGTACGGTATGCTTCCCGGCTCTACATCCCAGCGTATTAAAAGAGAAGCAGCCCTTGGAAAACAAGGCGGAAGAACTCAAGAGATACAGCGTTTAATAGCGAGAAGCATGCGATGCATAATTGACCTAAAGAAACTTGGTGAAAGACAAATTATTATAGATTGTGACGTTATTAATGCTGATGGCGGTACTAGAACGGCAGCAATAACAGGGAGCTACGTAGCATTGCACCTAGCTATTAGATCATTGATGAAAAAGAGAATTTTAAAAGTAAACCCGTTAATTAGTCAAATTGCAGCTATTTCTTGTGGTATATATAAAGGTGAGGCGATACTAGATTTGGATTACTTAGAAGATAGTGATGCGGAAGTGGATAGTAATTTTGTGTTTGCAGGTAACGGTAATTTAATCGAAGTACAAGGCACGGCAGAGAAAGAACCTTTTTCCGAAGAGCAGTTTTTAGCAATGTTAAAGCTTGCTAAAGGCGGAGCTGCGGAATTATTTAAACTGCAAAACCAGGTACTGCTTGAGTCTTAGAAAGTGGCTACGTGGATTAGTTTTTCCGTCATTGCGAGGAAAAATTGAAAATTTTGACGAAGCAATCTCAGGATATTTGACGAGATTGCCACGCTCTCTACGTTCGTTCGCAATGACGATTAGGTATTCACGCAACAACGCAATGCAGAAATAACGTATTTATTAAGCGTATGGACTATCATCAAAAGTAGTAGTTTCGCCTGATAATACGATTGTCTTATTTTGATCACTAGGATTTGTAAATACATAATTATTAAGATCGGTTACTTTAACACTACTATGTGGTTCTAAGATCAATTCCTCAGCATGACCTAGGCTTTCAAGTGTAACACGCTGATTAGTTGAAATTATTATTTTACCGTCAAAAGTAGTAGATGTGTCTGTTATAGTTAAAGTACCTGATGTTGTTGGGATTGCTCCGTTAACAGGACCAAGGCTTGGGTCATTGCCGTATTTTGAATCGTATATCATATTTTCCTCTTTGAATGAATTTTAAGTTGTATGATAACTACTACAATATCTAATAAGTTATTTCAATTAAAAAAGTTAAGAAATTATAAATATATTTATAGATTTGTTTCCCCTATTAGGTCTATTTCTATAACTTCATCGCTTGGATTATCAAATAATTGATTGTCAAGGTCAATTACCGTAAGGCTACTATGCGGTTCTAGGATTAGCTTTTCAGCGTTACCGATAGTTTTTATTATAGCATGATAATTGCTTGAAACTTTAGCTATATGAAAGAATTTTCCTTCCAAATTTACATTATCTTCAAAAGTTACCGTTCCTCCGCCGTCTTTAGCAGGGATAGTAGTTCTATAACCAATATTACTAAGCTTGTTCTTAGATAGTGGAATAGGAGTTACTGAAGGATTTTTTAAAATAGAAGGTATTTGATTAGTGTTATTTTTCACAAGGAGCTCAATCTTTAATGAATTAAACTATTAATATAATATCTTCCGCATTACTTCAATTAATTTTTGAAATTAGCTCTTTACTCAATCTATAATTGTCGTTATAGTGTGCTTTTTAAATTTAAGCATTAAAAGTGTCAAGGTTATATTATTGTCTAATATTCCTTATAATTATGTTGGATATTAATAAGGTGCATGCCTCGGCATGGTTGTTAGAGCAGGGGAGGTATAGATATATTATAGGCGGTAATAAGGTTAATAAGATATCAAAAAACGAGAAAAAGCAAAGAGCAGAAGCCGTTTTATACATAAGAGAGAGGTTAGTCTACTTACGAGAATATCTAGAAAAAGTAAATGATAAACCGAACCTTCATGCAAAAATCTTACGGCAAATAAAAAGGCTAGAACAGAAGATAGTAGAATTATCCTCTTATCAAGATGAGCAATTTGTAGGTAGTACTATAGAATACGGAATTACCGATAATCAAAATATAGGAGTATATTTTTTATATAAAGAAGATAAATTTTTGAATGAAAAAAATATAAGCACGGATGCGTCTATTTACTATAAATTAAAGCTATTTGAAGATAATGATTTTGTTATTTCTATTCAGCCTAAAATTTTAATGAGTAAGAGTAAAAAACTTAAAGAAGATTTTTTAGGAGAGATATCTTTATTAATGGGAATGTCTAAAAATATTCACTCTGTTACTATATTTAACCAAAATGTGTTTAGTTTTGGACATTCAATTAATAATCTCGATTCTAAAAAGATGTATTATAACTTTTCTACTTGTGAAGGGATTAAATTTAAAAATGGCATAATGCTTACTAGTTTTACTAAATATCATACAAAACAAAATTACGGTTACGTATATGATAGTTCCGTTTATGAGCAGCTAGGAATTGCAAAGATAATTAATTTTGGTGAAGAGAATAGAAATTCGTTAACGGCTCAAATCGGTTATTTTTGGGACTATAGCCTTTCAAATAAGAAATATAAAATATCAGGGATAAGTTTTTCAGCATGGTTAGATGTATAGATGAAGATATTATTCTAAGAATAATTAAAGATAAAAACTTATTAGATAAAAAACAAGCTACTAATTTAAAGGCTATTATCGAAGAAGCAATTATCGATAATGAGATAATGATTGATATATTGTATGAAAATAAAATATTGCCACTGATAAGCAATATTTCTTATATTAAAATCTATAATTATTCTTATATACAAGCTTATGTATTGTATGGTTATTTTATATATGAGGATGATCAAGGTAATAAAATAACTGCTATAAATGATCTAAAAATATTATTTAGTCATAATAATATTTTTACCTCTATAATTTTGATCAAGAAATATTATTTTTACAAATTATTAGAAGAAAATTTCGCTCATTTAACTAGTATCAAGGCAAAATATGCTCTTGAGTTTAAAGCCGGACCGATTATTGCTAAGAATATTAATTATACCAATAAAGTAATAATATTTTTTGTTGTGTTTATAGCTACATTGATTTATCTGCCGGTTTTATTTCATGTTGCTAATAATATAAGTTATTGTTTGCAAAATATTTTGAAATCCCTGTTATTTATAAGAGCAATAAGGGAATCTCCTTTGGTACAAATGTCATTTCTGCACTCCTCTATGTCATTCCTGCGAAAGCGGGAATCCAGTCAAACATGTAAAAAACAAGTTTTTTATATGTTTATTTTATCAAAAATATGTAATTTTTGTACCAAGATTAAGGTTATTTTTTTGGATTCCCGCTTTCGCGGGAATGACATAGGAGAACACAGGAATGACATAGAGGAGTGCGGGAATGACATGAGTTACATAGACCACAAAGCAAGTAGTATCCAAAATCATCAGGCGAAATCACAAGTTTCTCAAAATGAGGAGAAAGCTTTACCGGTTTATACAGTTTTAGTGCCGTTATATAAAGAATTAAGTAAGCTAAGGTCAATAATTAAAAATATTTCATTAATTAATTACCCAAAAGATAAGCTAGACGTTAAAATTATTATCGAAGATGATGATTATCTAATGATTAAAGAAGTAGCCTTATATAATTTACCGTCTTATTTTCATGTTATACTTGTTCCGAAAACTCTACCAAGAACTAAACCGAAAGCCCTTAATTATGCTTTGGAATATTCACGAGGTAAGTATCTAGTAGTATATGATGCTGAAGATAAACCTGAAACTGATCAGTTACTTAAGGCTCTAGCAATGTTTAGAAACTTGCCGTCCGAATATGCTTGCTTACAAGCTAAGCTCAACTTTTATAATAAAAATGAGAATATTTTAACCAAGATGTTTAATATAGAATATAGCTTATGGTTTGAATATATGCTCAAAGGCTTGAGTTTATTAAAACTTCCTACGCCTCTTGGTGGTACTAGTAATCATTTTAAAACGGATATATTAAATAAGCTTGGCGGCTGGGATGCTTATAATGTAACAGAAGATGCTGAGCTTGGTATAAGAATTTACTCACAGAACTATAAAGTAGCTATTCTTGATTCCTATACTCTAGAAGAAGCCCCGAATAGTTTAGGTAATTGGCTAAATCAAAGATCACGTTGGATTAAAGGTTTTTTGCAAACATTTTTTGTATTTAAGGCACAAAAAGATAAATACCGAAAGT
>DYDV01000074.1 GCA_020404465.1 Rickettsia endosymbiont of Omalisus fontisbellaquei | reverse complement strand
CTTGGATTGCTTGGCGTAAATACATTGTTCACTACAGAACCGCTAGGAGCATTCCCACCTGTGCCAGGTCCATTAGGTCCAAAGCCACCTGTGCCGACTGATGGACTACCGCCTCCTGTACCGATATTGCCTCCTGTAGTTCCGCCTGTGCCAGGACCATTAGGGCCAAAACCGCCAGTACCACCGCCTGTAACCGGAGTAGATGGAGTATATCCAGCCGGATTGCTAGGTGTTACGTCGTAGCCACCTGGAATGGTAGGCGGAACATATATATTGTTAACTACGCTTCCAGCAGTTGGAGGCGGTTGTATAGGACTGAAACCTCCAATGTTTGGACCAACAGATGGACCCATTGGGGTAATAAGCGGAGTAGTTATTCTATGCGTTCCAATTGAAGGACGCTCGATTATAGGTAATAGGTGTTTAATTACCGCGGCTCTTTGATCTATCGGCGTATTTACTAAAACATTTGCAACTTTTGCCGCATCACTGCCCGGAGGAGCTTTTATTATCTTACCTATAATATTATCAACAACATTATCTCCGGTTAGCTCTATCGGTAAAAGCACAAATGAACCATTCGTAATTTGCCATCTGACAAAGCCGCCTTCATTAGCAGTAACATTAAACGGTAAGCTTGCAGCATTACCGACTATTATACTACCTCCTGCTCCGCTAATGATAGGATAAGCACTACCTTGCCCGATAGCAGACGGATTATTTTGAGCAGTTAAAAATACTTTGATTGAAGAAACATTTGATAAATCAAAGGTACTACCGCTTGCGAGTACTATATTACCACTATTTGTGTTACCTGTTTGATCTGCATTTGTCGTATCATAGAAGACATTAATAATAAGCTCACCGGTAGGAGTTGCAGAACCCGTATAAGTGACTTGATTATTACCAAGATCGAAAGTTATATTACTACCCGATATATTACCACCAACATTTACTTTAGTGTTATCTCCAGTAAACATCATCGTTGCTTGATCGGCAACTATGGTATTTGCTCCTAAATCCGACGCAATGAAAGCTGTTTTCTTCGGTGCAAAAGTAATAGCATTAGTGCCTGTTACAGCTTTTTGTAGCCATACATCATCATCGAATTTATGACTACCGCCGTTAATCGGTGCTTGTACAAGTGCAGCATTAGTGTATTCCGCTGAAGAGCTACTACTGCTTCCTTTGAAGTTCTCTGAAACGATTTTTGTTTTGTAATTAAATTTTGTGGTTGCTCTTGGAACTTTAACACCACCGACCGTGGCTGACGGAATGTCTAAACTTCTACTGTTATTACCGGTAAATACAGCTGATTTACCGGCATCAATAGTAATATTTTTAGCATAGGTATCCCCTTTTACCGTGCCTTTATTACTACTGAACTGAACTAGTTTAAGGTTTAAATTCTGAGCGCCTAAATCATCGGTAAAGCCGTTATCAGCCTCAAATATCGCCGTACCTTCATTATTTGTCTTAGTTGTGACACTAGTGTAAACATCTTGACTCTTAATGGTGAATTTACCATCGCTATTAAGCTGAATGGTTTTAAGGTGGTTTGAGTCTGAACCGAACGGCGAAGTACCTGTTGTTAAATCACCCGTTATTGCTAGAGTATGGATTTTATTGCCGGTAGTCGTAGCCCCGCCAACTACACTAGTATTAGCAAGGGCTAGTGTAACGGATTGCGGAGAGGTAAATTTTACATTATTAACATATACAGGTCCTGTGAGTGTTACATCATTCCCGTTTACCTGAATTACTCCTAAAGGACTATTTGATTGACCGCGTTGCTTATTATCTGTTTCAGGATCGTTATCATTATACATTATCCCACCTTTTATATTAATAGGAGCAGGATTGATAGGACCGGGAGGAGTGTAATTAAATACATCAAATGATATATTACTTGAATCATATTCAACTATTGCATTTGGACCAAGATAAATAGCATTACCTTTAATAACACTATCAGGTACACTATTCGGTACTCCAAGTTTTAAAGTACCGTCTAGAATTGTAATATTGCCGACTGCAGTATTATTACCTATGTTACCTAGAACACTACCACCTTGATTAAATGTTAAATTAGTAGCTTTACCGCCTGTTTGATTAATATTACCGGTTAAATTAGTTGCTTGAGTAAATACTATATTACCAGTACCAGTTCCTTGGATTTCAGCAATTGACATATTACCGCCGGCATTAATCGTAACGGTGCTGTTGTCAGCTCCTGCTTGTAACATTGCAAGGTTCGTAATTGTATTCGTTGAGTTTCCGTTACCGTCAACCGTACCTATAGTACCGTTATCCATAAAGACTACAGTACCGTTAGATCCGCCGGTGCTTGTTATATTACCGGTCATAGCTGCCGTTATATTCTTTGCTATATCACTAGCAAACACAGCAGTACCGGCTTTATTTTGGAAATCCATATTGCCGTTAACCTGTACGACTCCAAGCTTAGTAGCACCTGAGAAGAAAGTATCTGCATCGACGACTCCTATAGCAAGCTGCGGCACTGAGACGTCAATACTCTTGGTATTAATCGCAGTTACTTCTATTGTACCTAACCCAGAAAATTTTATTTGTTGTAGTGGATGATTAGCAGTACCAAGTGAAAGAATAGGATTAACTCCCTTATTTTTAACACCGTTTATTACTAATGTAGTATTGGCATTTTTAGCATTTAACTCAACTATACCGAAATTTGCAGCACCGGGATCTATATTACCGGTTAGATATATGGTACTTGTTTTATTGGCAACTGCCGAAGTAGTCATTAATTTTAAAACAGACGAATCGTTTTTAAATGCAACACCAGGTGCATCTAAGTCAAAATCAGCATTTATTGCATCAAGTGCATAAACGGCCGGTCCAGCATTAGCATCACCGATGTTAATTGCCTTAATGCTTGCTGAGGTAAGTGAGGCATCGGCAAAAACCCCGCCGGCAGCAATATTAAGTTCAAGGGTATTACTTACATCAAGTTTATTAGCACCACCGACCACTCCGACCTCACTACCCGCAGTAACATTTATAGCAGCTAATTTGTTCGCACCAGTACCTAGTGTTTTGGTATTATCACTACCTTGAATCTCAAGCACCGCACCATTTGTACTGCTTAAATTGACACTACCGCCATTGCCGGCAAAACCATCGACACTATTCGTAAAAGTAACTTGTTGATTTTTGCTAGTAGTTAAACCAAATACGGATTTAGTATTATTCAAATTAATAGCACTTCCTAGAGTTAAAGCCTTGTTAGATACATCTACCATAAATGTTGCGGCTGCATTTCCCTGCCCGATATTAATTGTGTTTACCGTACCTATACTTGAATCAGTAGCCGTTAAAGTAGTGCCGGTAGTATAAACGTTTAATGTTCCTGTGTTCCCGTTTGTAATTGGGCTGTTAAGTAAATAACCCGCAGGACTATTACCTGAAAACTCTAAAATACCTCCGCCTACTCCAAAATCTACAGCAACCGCATTATTAGCCGTTCCAAGTGATCCTTGTAAATTCGCCGTTGCACCGTTGGTGAAAGCGAGGCTCGTTGCTGATACATTCTGCGTAAAGTTTACTATATTTCCAGCAACTCCTTTGATACTTATTGTATTTATGTTGCTTACACTACCGCTAACAGTACCATCACCATCAAATACTAAATTACCGTTAGCTGCTGCACTACTTATGACGTTACCTAAATTACCATCGTCATTAACGTTAACCGTGCCTCCATTACCGGCAAAATCTGTTTGTCCGGTAATAGTTTTTGTGTTAATAGTTCCGACCCCGCCAAATGCTGCATTACCGGCAATATTACCGGTAAATGTTCCGGAATTTACCAGGACATTTCCTGTAACACCATTCGGTGCATTAACAATTGCTGCATTATTAACATTGAAAGTCTGGGCATATGAAGCTACAGGTAAATTACCGTTCGCATCAAAAGTTACCGTACTTAATGTCGCTCCTGGAGCGCCTGCAGCACCTGTTATGCTACCGCCGTTAAATATGAGTATACCGCTATTATTATTGCCTGAAGTATTTGTGATAGCTGCATTAACGTTAGTACCGTTATTAAGAGTTAGAGAAGATTTAGAATTAGTTAAAGCAACCGCACCCGCATAAACATTCCCGGCAAGGCTTGCAGATCCTGCACCCACGTTAACTGCAGATAAAGCAGCGGCATTAGTACCTATATTACCGACAACGCTACTATTCGGAGCTAAATTCAATACACCATTATTAGGGTTAGCAGTTGTAACTGCACTTGTTAAAACAACCTTGCTGCCAACAGTTAAAGATGAGACATTATTAGTAAGAGCCACGTTAGTTGAGCTTACGTTAGCACTGAAAGTAACAGGACTTGCACCTATATTTACTAAAGCAACTGCCGTGATAGTCCCTGTAATATTTCCGCCGTTAATAGTTACCGTTCCAGTATTTGCAACATTTGTAGTAATTGCCCCATCAAGACCATTTTGTAGTACTAACGTACCTGCACCGGCAGCAAAATTTACAGCACCCGTCATTGAATCACCGGCAATCACGTTAGTATTATTACCGATACTGAAATTTATAGCCTCAGAAGTAGAATCTAAAGTAACATTACCGCCTGCATTAAAATTTACGAGCGTAATAGCATTATTAGCCCCAACCGCACCCGTAACCTCCGTGCCTGCACCAAAATTTATAGTACCGGAACCATCTATGGTACCGGTAATTGTTGAACCGTTAGCAACGTTTAATACTCCGGCATTATTCGCAAAATTTATAGCTCCCGTAACATCACTTACCGTAAGATTAGTGGTGTTTGTAAAATTAATCGGTGCATTAACGTCATTAAGTATTAGGTTACCTGCTATACCTGTAGCAAGAGCGTTTGCCGTATTAATCGTCGGGACCACGGTAATATTCCCTGCTCCTGAAAAAGTCACACTATTTAAAAGATTACCGCCTAGTCCTACTGTACCTAAATTAAAACCTACTCCATCTAATATTAAAGTGTTGCCACCGGTTGAGCTTAACTGAATTATACCGCTATCCGCCGCACCGGGATTTAAATCCCCGTTCATTGTAGCCGTTACATTACCGTTACTTTGGATATTTAATACAGAATCTGGATCACCAAACTTCATATTAAGAGTAGCAAGGTTAAAATCCGCATTAGGCGTTAAAATATACGTTCCCTTTCCACTATTATCACCGATATTTATATTAGTAGCACTTGCCGAGGTAGCGGTTTGATCGGTAAAGTTACTATTTCCCGTAACATTAAGAGTAGTAATACCACTAAGGTTAATTCCTCCATTTGCTGTAACAGTCCCTATAGTATTAACCGAAGCTAGTTTATTAACAGCACCAAATGATCCTCCTTGAATAATCAAAGCATTAGTACCGTTCAAGGTTACATTACCGCCACCGCCTGCAGTACCGTCTAAATTACCGCCAAATGTTACGGTTTGAGCTTGAGGTGATTGTAATATTAATGCTGAATCCGGATCACTAAAATTAATTTTATTTCCTCCTGCAAGTAAACCTAAAGCAGGCTGATTTACGGCTATAGTTAAATCTTGAGGCGCTCCAAGTATACCTATATTAATTGCTTTGATTGTACTGATACTTTGATCGGTTACTGTGAGATCCGTATCAACATTTAACGTAGCCGCTCCCGCTGCAACTACCGGACTTGCAAAAGTATAAGGTCCGGCCATACCGTTAAATGTAAGCGTTGATGCAAAATTGCCAAAATTTACTCCTGTCGCTGCAGTTAAATTACCGCCTACGGCAGCAACACCGGTGCTAGTGTAATTAAACTGATTAACTGTAACGTTACCTTGTAAATTAACAGTTGTAGTATTGTCTCCTTGAACATTTAATTTATTAATCGCATGACTGGCTCCTACACTTCCGGTAACTGTACTATCCCCGACAAAATTTAAGGTTGCTAGGTTTCCTCCTAAAATATCGTCTATATCCCCGGTTACCGTAACACCGTCATCCAATATAGCGGTCGCAGATGTACCGTTAAAATCCATATTGGAAGTTATGTCGTCCTTAAATTCTGACATAGAATTTGAATTAAATTGTACTAAACCATCAGCACCTGTATTAATCGGCGTTGTCCAAATAAGCTGTGTCTGACCGGCTAGATTTGTTGTATTCTGCTGAATTATAATTTTTTGTGCAAAAATATTACTGCTAAAAGTTGTTACATTAAGTCCGTCCGTAATAAAGGTATTTAATCTTTGAGTAGGGCTAGTTCCGACAACTGCAGTAACATCTGTTGCAGAAGTGGATACGTGAAATGATACTATACCCGTAGCGTCCACCTTACTAGTTATGGCTTTAGTAGCCAAAAACTGTCCACTAAGTACATTTTCATTACTAAAGTCAACTCGAGAAGTAGGCGCTAAAAATACTAAATTTCCTATAGGGTTTACATCAATTGGACCAGCATCATTATTTACATAATTATATATAGCATTAGCACCAATATTAATTGTTCTAAGCTGAGTCCAACTATTATCTTTTACTTGAAGATTTGAATTAACATTTACAATACCGTTTGCTGCGTTTATAACCTTGGTATTATTAGTTGCAGCAGCAAAAACTATATCTCCATTATCTACGGCTTGAATAGTTAATTGCCCATTAGTATTTTGAAAATCTATATTATTAAGAAAATAAGTGTCAGCAGGTACATTACTACCAAGCCCTGGTGCAAATGGGTTAGCATTGCCTGCTGCATCCTTAGCAGCTGCAGCAACTGCCGGATCAAAGGCTAATATTGGAGGTGGACCGCCTGGATTAAATGGTGTACCGCCATTTAAAGTGACATTCATCCCTGCAGGAATAATCATATTTAATGAGTAATCTGCTTTAGTTAAATCCGGCGGAACAATCGGACCAAGTATTATATCATTTGAGAAAGTCATTGATGCCCCAGGACCAGGAACAGAAGAAACATTTACATATATACCGGCAATTGCGTTCACATCGGCAGTAACACTAAATGCGTTGTTAAATGTAAGCACGGAAGCAGGGTTGAAAGGAACATTTCCTCCATTTTGATCTAGATTAGCACCGCTAGATAAAACTGCATTATCTGCTATAACATTTCTATTCACTAAGGCAGCAGCAAGGCTACTCGTGCTTGCAAGCATCAATGCAGCAGTTGATGCGAACATACCTTTTTTTAATAAATTTTTTAGAGTATTTTTTCGTTGAATTGACATAACATCTCCTAAATTTTGGCGTAATTTTTTAAATTATAAATTCGAGATTAGTATTCCTTAGCAAATAATAAATATATTCGGTATCACACAAGAGGATTAAAGCTCCTCTAAGCAAAATGAGAGCAAGATAAAAATTCTTAATATTTTCGCTAGGTTCTGTGAACATTTCTAATTGATTTACTATTTTGAGGTATTTTTTAGCGAAAATTAATAAGATTTTTGCCGGAATAGTTATTCATATTTCAAAAAAATCTTATAATTTGCAGCAAAAAATAACCAAAATTAAATCTTTTTAGAGATGTTCACAGAACCTACGTTGCACTTTTAAAAAAAGTTAATAATAAAATTAAATTTTTATTCAGGGCTTTAATTAATATTAATAATAAAAGAGGATAAGATGAAATGATTAACAATTATTAAAAGAACAAAAACTTTTCTAACTTATGATTCTGTTATATAAATAACATATTACTTTTAGTTGAAAAACATTAATTTAGTATTAAATTATGTATAGAAATACTTATAGAATAAGGATTTTCTGCATGCAAAAAGTAATTATAAGTTACTTTTTCTTATTTAAAATAAATTAAATTTTATGTATTTTTTATAAGAATTTGGTAAATCGTATATAAAACTTAAAGAATACAGGGATAAAACCTACTTATTTTAGCTCCTTAATAAAAACAGCAAAATTTTATTAACTTTTGTAGTTCTTATGTCATTCCTGTAAGGCATTGTTGCGTGGATACCCAATTGTCATTGCGAGGAAATTACAAAGTAATTGACGAAGCAATCCCAGGATATTTGACGAGATTGCCACGCAGTCTACGACTGCTCGCAAGGACGTTATCTTTCTTTATTGAACAAAATCTATAAATTTTTGCATAAACAAATTGATTTGCTGCAAATAATAGAGTATATAGTATAGACATAATTAATCCTCGGGGCGTAGCGCAGCCTGGTAGCGCATCTGGTTTGGGACCAGAGGGTCGGGAGTTCGAATCTCTCCGCCCCGACCATATAATATATACTCCGAAGTAAAATGAAGAGTAGTAGTAAAAAATATAAACCTAATGTCAAAAGACGACCTCATTCAGTTTACAGGTACAGTACTTGAACTTTTACCTAATGCTACTTTCAGAGTAAAGCTTGAGAATGATCATATAATTATTGCTCATACTTCCGGTAGGATGCGTAAAAATCGTATCAGAATATTACTAGGAGATAAAGTTACGGTAGAAATGACTCCTTATGATTTAACTAAGGGGCGTGTGATTCATCGTCACTAGTCTTTATAAGTATGAAGCGAAACCAAAAAACCTTACCGATTATATTAGCATCAAGCTCTCCTGCAAGAATTGAATTATTACACCGAATAAAAATCATCCCTTCACAAATTATTCCGGCAGATATAGACGAAACACCTAATTTGCGTGAATTACCCGCTCCCTTAGCTATAAGACTTGCTTACGAAAAAGCTATAAAAGTTACATCTCAAATAGAGGAATCAGCTATAATTATAGCTGCCGATACCGTAGCGGCAGTAGGTAGAAGAATATTGCCGAAAGCTACTACTTACGAAGAAGTCAAGAATTGTATCAAGATGTTATCGGGGCGTCGTCATCGTGTCTATACCGGTTTATGTATTATCAAAAAAGAGAATGATCAGCTTACCGTTAGACAAAAAATAGTTCAGACTATCGTTAAGTTTAAAAAATTAAGTGATGAAGAGATTAATTTTTATTGCTCTTTAGATGAGGGGATAGATAAAGCCGGCGGGTGCAAAATTTCCGGTTATGCAGAAGCTTTTATTTCATTTATTTCCGGTTCATACTCAAATGTTATGGGACTACCTCTATTTGAAACGGTGAATGCTTTAACTTCTTTAGGTTTTAAGGTATATAATCGCTAATAATCGAGGCATTGATAGATCAGTTTTTCCGTCATTGCGAGGAGTTGCGTTAGCAGCGACGCGGCAATCTCATAAGATAATATAAAAAAAACTCCTGACATTTGCCGCACCGGCATAAATGCCGGCTCGCAATGACGGTGAAAATCGATCCACGCATATAAATTACCTAGCTGCTCAGTTTCCAGGTTCGTCCAAATGACTCCTCTCATAATTTTCATGACGCTCTTGAGCTTCAATACATAATGCAGCAATAGGTCTTGCTTCTAATCTTTTTATACCTATTGGGTCGCCTGTTTCTTCACAGTAACCGTATTCTCCATTTTTAATACGTGATAATGCTTCTTCTATTTTACTCATTAATTTACAATATCTATTTCTACTACGAAGCTCAAAAGCTCGTTCTGTTTCATGAGTAGCACAATCGTTTAGATCGGATTCTTTCAAATTTTCTTCCTTTAAATGATTTAAAGTCTCTTGAGACTCCTTTAATAAATCCTCTTTCCATCTTAAAAGTTTTTGTCTAAAATATTCTAGGTGATTAGGACACATATATTCTTCATCTTTAGAAGGTTTATATCCCATAGGTAATTTAGGTGTTTCTAGCATATTAATATCTCAATATTAGCTTTAATTTATTATGTTTATAAGGTTTTTAAAATAATATAATATATAACTTAAAATTAACGCAAGAAGATTATGAATATTAATATATTTTATTTTTTAATTGGATATGCAGTATTATATACAGCTTCTAAATGCTTTATACTTGTTTTAGTATAGTTTTGTGTAGTAGATAAACTTTTATGACCTAATAGCTCTTGAATAGAGCGTAAATCTGCACCATGCTCAAGCAAATGTGAAGCAAAACTATGTCTAAATGAATGAGCAGTTAAATGCTGCGGTAAACCATAAAAATGCTTTAATTTAATTAATTCACGATTAAATACCGGTGGCTGCAATTTCTTACCTTGTTTCCCCCTAAATATCGGTTCATTATCTTCTAATTTATATGGTAATATTTCTAAATAGCTGGTAATTAAATTTTTAGCAATCGGTAACCACGGAATTACTCTTTCTTTACTACCTTTACCGATTATTTTTATAAACTCTAGGTTTTGTAGATGAAGTTTCGTAATTGATAGTGCTTCCGATATACGAAGCCCTGCAGCATATATAAGAACAAGCAGGGCTTTATTTCTAAGTTCTACCCACTTAATATTACCGTATTCTTCAATATGCTCAAGTGTTATTACTACATCATCTTCCGATAAAGCTTTTGGTAACAATTTAGTTTTTTTAGGAGATTTTATAGAAAAAATTATATGGCTATTTAATTGTGTTGTTTTTTCTAAAAACTTATAAAAATTTTTTACTGCAGATAAACCACGTGAAATTGAAGAAGTGGTAAAATTATCACAATTACGTTTTGCAAGCCAACTTCGGATTAATCTTATATCTGCGGCTTTAATATGATTTATTGTTACAAGCTCTGAATTATAATAATTCATAAACTCAAGGAAATGCTTAAGGTCATTATTATAAGAAATTACTGTATGATTAGAGTAATTTCTTTGCAAAACGAGGTATTTTTGCCACTTATTTATTAATTCCTGAATTGATGTATCTAACATTTATAAAAACTTAACTATTTTTAATATTATTCTTAATGCTAACAATTATTGACTCATAATTTTATAAATGTTAGCATAGATTAAGGGTGTATGTTTATATATACGTAACCTATAAAATGCAAAAGCAAAACAATTTCTTAAGGGTCTATGAACATTTCTAATTGGTTTTTTATTTTAAGATATTTTTTAGCAAAAATTAATAAGATTTTTGAAAGAATAGCAGTCCTATTTCAAGAAAATCTTACAATTTGTAGTAAAAAATATCCAAAATTAAATCTTTTTAGAAATGTTCGTAGAGCCTCATAAAATATTTACAAAATTTAATTTATTTAGGAGAATGAATAATGTTAAATAATACACAATTTTTAGATTTAATGAAGTCCTATATGAATCCAGAATTTTATATGAGTTCTATGAAAAATATCCCTAGTGTAGACCTTTCATCTATCACAAATACAATGCAAAGAGCTATGAATATTCTTGTAACAACTAACCAAATTGCTACGGAAAGCATGCAAGCTTTGCTTAAGAAAAATTCTGAGATTATACAAAATAATGTCAATACTATTTTAAATACTACTAAAGAAGCAGCAAATTCTAAAGATTTCAAACAAGCTAGTGAATGTCATCAAAAATGTTTAAAATCTATTTGCGAAACATCTATGGACAATGCTAAGGAATTAGCAAGTATTGCTTATGAGTCTTCAACCAAAATATTTGAAGCTGCAAATAAGCATATTGCCGAAAATGTTCACCATACTTCTAACAATATGCAAAATATGGCAGAACAAGTACAAAAAAACTTCAATAAGAAATCTGCTTAAAAAATAACTAACACTGTCATACCGCGACTTGATCGCGGTATCTTGTAAAGCAGTTAGTATAACTCAAAAGATACCGCGATCAAGTCGCGGTATGACACGGTAGAAATCCCCTCAATTACTTGCTTTTCTGTTTAACCAATTTTGTAAATAAGACTCTGCTAGTTCCTGATCTTCTATAACAATCACATTTTCAGCATTACGTTTATCAGCGGCAGCTGTGAAATTAAACGAACCGGTTATTACTTTCTTTTTATCGATAATTATAACTTTATTATGAGCAATTCCCGGTACTTTATCTATACCTACATCAATTTTTGCTCGTTGTAATTCATGCAATTTAGAAAATTTTTGCTTTAAATTACTACGATCGAGCAATATTCTAACCTTTACTCCTCGTATTTGTGCATTAATGAGTGCAGTAGTAATTAGTGCATCGCTCATACCGTATGCCTGCATATAAATAGACTCTTCAGCTTTATCTATTTGATTCGCTATAAATTTAGTACATCCGGACGGCGGGGTAAAACATGTACTAACTTTACTTCTTGAAAGCTCTGAAATATTGTAATGCTTTATTTGCGGAGTAGATGAAACTAATAATTTTTGATTTATCAGATTAGTAAAATAATCCGGATTCTGTCCATAAATGCCTAAAGCGACTCCTAAGATAAAGGCAATAGATATTTCTATAAATTTATTATTTTTTCTCTTCATGACTTATTTATATTTTAGGCGTGGCTTGTGTGGTTTTATGTCATTCCCGCGTAGGCGGGAATCCAGTAAAAAGTGAAACAAATTGGGTTTTTCTTTTATAAGTTTTAAAATGGATTCCCGCCTACGCGGGAATGACATAGGAGTAACAACACCTATTTTTTAACATAACTTCCAGGGGCTTCTTCTATATACTTCATATTCTGATAATCTAAAGAATCTACTAGCTTATTATCATTATTTTTTACAAGCCACTCAAGCCAATAATTCCACCACGAACCTTGATACTCTTTGGCTTTCGTAAGCCACTCATTACTATTTAAACTTAAGTCATCGTTAAGACGATAATTATATTTGGCACTAGCCGGAGGATTAACTACACCTGCTACATGCCCTGAATCGGTTAGACAAAAAATCTTATGACCTTTTAATAGTTTCAGACCATCATATATTGAACGCCACGGAGCTATATGATCTTCTTTTGCTGCTACAAAAAAAGAATTACAATCAACTTTATTTAAGTCTATCTTAGTGCCAAGTACTTCCAAACTATCCGGTTCTTTTAATAAATTGTTGCAATATGTATTTTGCAAATATTCCTCATACATCCTTGCCGGTAAGTTGGTAGAATCCGCATTCCAATATAGCAAATCAAAAGGCATTGGTTTTTTACCGAGTAAATAATTATTGACAAAAAACGTCCAAATTAAATCATTCGCCCTTAGCAAACTAAAACTATTTGATAAATACTTTCCATCAAAATAACCCTTTAATTTTATATCTTCTTTAATGTAATTAATCGTAGCTTCATTAAAAAATATTCCAAGCTCGCCAGGATGAGTATAATCAAGCACAGTAGTAAAGAAAGTGCTACTATGAACAGAATCTATTTTTTTTGCTTTGAAATAGGCGATAATTATAGCAAGGAATGTACCGCCCATGCAATATCCGACAAAATCAATTTTTTTAAAACCAAGATTTTTAACATACTCAAGAGGTGCTAAAATACCATCTTTTAAGTAATCCTCAAAACCTTTCTCCGATAAAGAGATATCAGGATTAACCCATGAAACAAGAAAAACTTGAAAATTATTTTCTACTAAGAAAGACACTAGAGAATTATGCGGAGATAAATCGAGTATATAATATTTATTTATGCAGGGCGGAATAATAAATATCGGGATCTTATGAACTTTCTCTTTCGGTTCATAACATATTAATTGCATTAAATCATTTTGAAATATGACTTTTCCTTTTGTTGCTGCAATATTTTCACCGAGTTTAAAAGCAGATTTATCGGTAGTTTTAATATTTAATATATCACCGGAACTTTTTATATCTCTTAAGAAATTTTCTAGCCCTTGTACTAAATTCTGACCGCCGCTTTCTAATGTTTCACGTAAAACTTTTGGATTACAAAAAGCAAAATTTGAAGGTGAAAACGCATCGATAAAATGTTTAGTCGCAAACTCTAAATGTTGCTTGAGATCATTTGATAGCTCATACTGTTCTATATTCTTCTTAAGCCACTCTGAAGAAAGCAAGTAATATTGTTTAACAAAGTCAAAATAAGCATTATCCTCCCATGAAGAGTCTTTAAATCTTTTATCTCGATTATCCGGAGAAAATACAGCTTTTGCCGGACTACCGACAAATTTTGCAAAGCTATTTGCTGTAAGCTCTCTCAATTTATCAATATATTCAATATTAAGCTGACAAAATTTTTCAGGATTTGCCCAAAACTGTTCCACCATTAAAGAGGCTATAATTCTGTTTTTATCGCTATTAATCAGGTTTTTAGGAATCATACTTCCCCTACCTTGCATAAAATGCAAAATAAGCTCTTGATATTTATCGGCTATTTCTTGGAAATTATTAACTATAGTTTCGTGCGAGATATTATACATGTTTAGTTCCGATAATGTGTTACTGTTTTAACCGTCATTGCGAGGAGAGGCAAAGCCTCGACGTGGCAATCTCAGGCATTTTGTACTGTTTCATGAGATTGCCACGCTCCTTTTAGTCGCTCGCAATGACGGTTGCTTATATCTTTAAACCATCCCACATCTTATCCACCTTGTCGATAACTTCCTGACTCATTTCTATTTTTTTTCCCCATTTTCTATTTGTCTCAGGGTATATTTTATCTGTTGCATCGATTCCCATTTTACTACCAAGCCCTGACTCGGGTGATGCAAAATCCAAATAATCTATCGGGGAATTATCTATAAAAGTCGTATCACGTCTTGGATCGCTTCTTGTTGCTATTGCCCAAATTACTTCTTGCCAGTTACGAACGTCAATATCATCATCTACAACGATAATAAATTTACTATACATAAATTGCCGCAAGTAAGACCAAATTCCGAGCATTATTCTTTTAGCATGACCGGGATAGGATTTTTTAATTGATACTACTGCCACTCTATATGAACATCCTTCAGGAGGGAGCCAAAAATCAACAATTTCGGGGAATTGTTGCTGCAAGATAGGAATAAAAATTTCATTTAATGCTTGACCTAGTATAGACGGCTCATCAGGTGGCTTTCCTGTATAGGTACTTAAATATACAGGATTTTTTTTCATCGTTATCGCGGTGAGCGTAAATACAGGAAACTCCTCAACATCATTATAATATCCGGTATGATCCCCAAAAGGACCTTCAGGCAAATATTCTTCTAAACTTACATAACCTTCCAACACTATTTCACTATGTGCAGGTACTTTGAGGTCAATAGTTTTGCATTGCACCAGCTCTACTTTTTCATTACCGAGTAAACCAGCAAAATTATATTCCGAAATATTCTCAGGTATCGGCGTAACCGCTGCCAAAGTTACCGCTGGATTTGCACCGATAACGATAGCAGCAGGAAACGGCTCTTTCTTTTTTTCTTTCCAACGTTTATGATGCTCTGCACCGCCTCGTAACTTTAACCAACGCATTAATAATTTATTTTCCGAGATAACCTGCATTCTATATATGCCGAGATTGTAATTATCAACCTTATCTTTTGTTGGACCTTTAGTAACTACTATCCCCCAAGTAATTAAAGGCGAAATATCATCCGGCCAACATCTTTGAATCGGCAATATATTGATATTCGGCTTGTCAATGACGATTTCATGACAAGCGGCTTTGGATACGATTTTAGGAGACATAGCAAAGATACGCTTAGCAAGCGGTAACATTGATAATGTTTCTT
>DYDV01000073.1 GCA_020404465.1 Rickettsia endosymbiont of Omalisus fontisbellaquei | reverse complement strand
GCTTTTACTGGTCGTTATAACTTTAAAAAAAATGACACTACAGTAAATCTAGAAAAAATGATCAAAATTCTGGAAGAAAAACTTAGTAACATGTCATAAAATAACTGAAAACGACACTTTTGGTGCTTCTTCCATTTGACCTCTTTAAGTAACTCTTTAACCGTTTCAAAACCTTCAACTTCTACTGCAAAATGTAATGGTGTCTCACAATCATTACCAATAGCATTTACATTAATTTCCGGATATTTGAGTAGCATTTTAAGTGCTTTGAGATCTTTTGCTCCTGCTATATAATGTAATGGGGTATATCCCTGATTATCAAAAATTTGTTTATTAGGAAATTGTGCTAAGAATTCATCACTATAGTACCATGGTAGACAATGTAATAAAGTGAGACCATTTATCTGATGAGTTAAATCTAATCCTTTATTTTTTAAGAGTTCTAGCAATTTTGTTCCTAGTTCTGTATTTGCCTTTGTAAAGTCCTTTTTCTCAAATGAATGAATGAGCCTACCTATTACATAATTTAGTATTTGCTCTTTATTTAAGTTAAGTTCTGTTTTTTTTACTTTTTCTGTTATATCCACAGGTAAATTAGCACAGAATAATTTCTTATTTAATTCTATATCATTATGTATTATTGATGTTAAATTACTACTATCTTTTAATACTTCAACAAGCTCAGCAATTTTCGTATCTTTTAAAAAACGAGTCGTTTTATATTTTATGATTTTATTATCCCTTTCAACTTTAGAAAAAGTCATCGTCTCAAAATTTTCAGGAAAATCATTTACAAATTGTTCCTCGGGCGTTAACATATTTTGGACAGAAAAATAACGCTCTAAAGATTTTTGTCTTGAAAAATCCGATAATGTCATTAAACTAATAGATGAAGATTCAGTGTGAGTAACCAAACTAGAGCCTTCTTCCAAAGATGTTATATCTTTATTAGCAGTACTACTATAACAACTCCATAATTGTACATTTAAAGGTCCATTACTGATATTTTTTAAATTAGTAAAAACCTCTTTCGTTCGTGTATATTCCTTTTCTTTTAATTCTAGAAAATGATGTTTCGGGTTTTCTAAACTTATTACTCCATGTACAAGAATATCAATTCTAGTATTATCTAGCACAAAATCTTTTTCTTTTAATTCTTTTTCTATATCTTCTATTGAAACCCCTTCTTTTTCATTTCCAATTATTAAACAATTACTTCCATTGTAAAGCTTTATAGTCTCATTTGGGACAGGTGCATTGAACCCCTTAATCAAAAGAGCTTTAAGCGATTTTTTTTTCATAATAATATATAATTTATTTAAATACCACATAATATGGTAATATTTTAAGGGAATCAAGAATAAATGCTTTAAGAAATATATAAGTTAGTTTTTTTATAATATTTAAAATTCAGGATTTAAAAGAGATTTGATACAAAAATTAAAACAAAAGGCGAATAAAAGGAGCATATGGATTTTTTAGAAAACGAAGAGAACCCACAAAACCCTGAAAGGGCTTGGCGAGAGTGACGGGACTCGAACCCGCGACCTTCTGCGTGACAGGCAGACGCTCTAACCAACTGAGCTACACCCCCTTTACATAAGAGATAACAATATATATAACAATTCTTCCATTTCTGCAAGAGCAAAATATCTTATTTCATTAAAAAATATATAGAATCTAAACCTCTAAATTTTACTGCTTATCGCTATTAATTTAAATTGTTACTATTAGTTGAAACATTGAAAATTATTATACTTTTTAAGGATTTTGTTAAAAAAGGAAAACCTAGAGGTTACACCTATTTGAAAAAAATCCTTTTTTATTAAATAATTATTAGAGGTTTTATATGACTAAACCGTACGTCATTAAATTAACTACTCCTTTTGAACGTATTAAACTTTATAATCCTATACCCGATATTGCTCTTAGAAGTGCTATTATCATGCAGGCAATAATAGATGCAACTACATACTTCCACAAAGAAAGAAGCAACAAAAGCAGAATATAACGCTAAAAAGTGGCTTTTTGAAAATAATGAAAATTTTAATGCTACTTGTTTAGAAATGGGCATTGAACCTAATTATGTAAGAAAGACTGCTAAAAAGCTAATTAAATCACAACAAAATAAATTATATCTTAGAGATAAGCATTCTAAACTCTATGGCTAAAGTTTAAATTAATTGTAATAAAACTTGAAATTACTATAATTATAAATTAATTGTATAGGTGTTACTTAGTAACGCCTATATATTAATAATTATTTCAGATTATAAAGGTTATTTATGAGTATTTCAGTTTCAGGTCAACATATTTCTATCGGTAATAATTTACAAGAATATTCAAAGGAGAGAGCTACACAAGTCGTAAAAAAATATTTTACCGATATAATAAATATAGATATACATTTTTCAAAAGAGGGAATTAATTTTAAGTGTGATATTATAGTAAAATACGGTTCAGGAAAGCATAATATCATCAAAAGTAACGATAGTTGCAATGATATATATGTGGCTTTTGATAAAGCTATGTCAAAACTCGAAAAACAGCTTAGAAAATATAAATCAAAATTCAAAAATCATCACGCAGGTAAAGTAAAAATATCCGAAATTGCTTACGAAGGTACTAAATATATTATTAGTTCGCAACCTGATAGTGAAACCTCTAACTCCGAAGATAATGATAATCCGACAATTATTGCTGAAAAGCCTGTAGAAATATTAAAATTATCAGTAAAAGAAGCGGTAATGAAAATGGATTTAGAAAATTTGCCGGCAGTAGTATTTAAAAATATTAATAATGATCGTATTAATATAGTTTATTATCGTAAAGACGGTAATATTTCTTGGGTAGATTACAATTAATGCTCATTATCCCTTATAAAGGCATTACACCAAAAATCGATAAAAGTGCATATATTGCTGAAAACAGCTCTTTAATAGGAGACGTGGAAATAGGAAGTAATTCAAGTATTTGGTTCAACAGCGTTCTGAGAGGCGATGTTGAATCAATAAAAATAGGCAATAATACTAACGTACAAGACGGCACGGTAATTCATACTTCAAGATTTAACGGACCGGTAGAAATAGGCGATAATATAACTATCGGTCATCTTTCTCTTATTCATGCCTGCACAATACATAATAATGCCTTTATCGGTATGCGTACTACGATAATGGATTATGCAGTAATAGAAGAATATGCTTTTATTGCAGCAGGAAGCCTAATCCCACCAAAGAAAATAATTAAATCCAAAGAATTATGGATGGGATCACCTGCAAAATTTGTTAGATATTTAACCGATCAAGATTTAGAATATATGCAAGATAATGTAAGAAATTATGTAGAACTTGCGAATGTTTATAATATACTCGTTTAATTTGAAAAATTGGCGGCGTTACTTTTCGCTTATAATCCTCACGTAGTTTATCTACGCTGCGGTTATAAGCTTCAAAGTGCCTTGCTCTTTTCCAAATTAAACTTCGTCTATCTACTTTTCATTTATCGTAGTATATAAAGAATCTTTAAACGCCTTTACTGTGTTTTTAAGTAAAAACGCAATAGTCATCGGTCCTATACCGCCTGGGACAGGAGTAATATATTTTACTTTAGACTTAACATTTTCAAAATCAACATCACCAACTATTTTATTATTTGCGATTCTAGTAATACCTACGTCAATTACTATTGCTTCAGAGTTAAAGTATTCTAGAGTTAATTTTAAAGGCGAACCTATTGCAGCAACAACAATATCTGCTTTAGAAGTAATAGAACTTAAATTTTGTGTTTTAGAATGACAAATAGTAACACTACAATTTTCTTGCAATAATAAGGTGCTTAAAGGTTTACCTACTATATTTGAGCGTCCAATAATTACAGCGTTTTTACCGCTTAAATTCGGTTCATATTTTTTTATAACTGCAAGACAACCAAGGGCAGTGCAGGGGATAAAACCTTGACTAATCCCGCTATGTAAATAACCGACATTTAAAGGGTGAAAACCATCAATATCTTTAGAGGGTGATACTGCCGATAAAATTTTATTTTTATCTATAGAACTTGGTAAAGGCAGTTGAACTATGATTCCTGAAATCTCGTTATCAAGGTTTAACTCATTGATTTTTGATATTAAATCATCTGTACGAATAGTAGTAGATAGGTTTACTAATAAAGTATCAATTCCTATCTTATGTGCATTTTTTATTTTATTTCTTACATAAATAATGCTTGCCGGATTATCGCCTACTAGTACTATAGCAAGCTTTGGTGAAGTTTTAGTTTTATCTTTAAGCTCCTCAATTTCTAGCTTTAAATCTGTAAGTATCTCATTTGCTAATGCTTTACCGTCAATTATATTATTCACTATATTTTTATCCATAATTATTAGTACAGGACAGCTTTCAAAAAGTTCTCGATGTCATTCCTGCGAAAGCAGGAATCCAGCATAAAGCAAGATAAATCGAGCTTTAATTTTTAAAATTTAGCATATGTATGCTTTTTAATTACTGGATTCCCGCTTTCGCGGGAATGACATAGAGTACTATGATTTTTACCTTACTTCTTTTCCCCATATTTAGTAGTGGAATACTCAAAATGTAGAGCTTTGCCGTCAAATACTTTGCTATAAGCGTGATGAAGACTGCTTGCTGCCTCAGCAAAACCCGTAAGAATCAGCTTAAGCTTACCGGCATAATGAGCAATATCGCCAATGGCATAGATCCCTTCTATATTAGTTTGATAATAGGAAGGGTCTACCTCAATATGGTGAAGCTTAACATTTAAATCCCAATTTGCTAAGCTACCTAAATCTTGTTTCAAACCAAAAAACGGTAGTAATATATTAGCTTCTAATTTCCTAGTATTATTTTGTAGGTCTTTAACTATAACCGCTTGAAGTTCGCCATTATTGTCGTCTAAAGCATTTAACTGATAACCTGTTACTAACTCTATTTTACCGGTTTCTGCAATGCTTCTTAACTGCCTTATGCTTTCAGGAGCTGCCGTAAATTTATCCCGCCTATGTACTAAATATATTTTATTTGCAATTTCTGAAAGAGAAATAGCCCAGTCGACGGCGGAATCACCACCACCTGCTATAACTATATTTTTACCTGCAAATTTGCTTTTATCATTAATGAAATAAAAAACCGATTTGCCTTCAAAATCCTCAATATTTGCAAGGGGAGGCTTATTCGGACCAAATGAACCTGCTCCTGCTGCAATAATAATAACTTTGCTTCTAATAATAGTATCCTTTGAGGTTTTAATCTCAAAAAAATCATCTTGCTTATTTAGTTCTATAGCTTGCTGATTTAAGTGATATACAGGCTTAAAAGGAGCTGCTTGAAGCTCTAACTGCTTTATTAGCTCTTCTGCTGCAATTTTAGGATATGCCGGTATATCGTAAATAGGCTTTTCAGGATATAGAGTAATACATTGACCGCCGATGGCTTCTTGAGCGTCAATAACGTGACATTTCATCCCAAGCATTCCGGCCTGAAAAATCGTAAATAATCCAACTGGACCGGCCCCTATTATTACAACATCCGTAGTATGTGTCATATGTAATACCCTGAATTTTTAAAAGGATTTTATTGGATATTGAGGAAATAATCAATTGTTATTGTTAAATAGATATTGATTTAATATGCCCTAACTTAGCCCAATTAAGAATTTTTTGATCTCTAGTAAGTAGGGTGGCTCCAAGACATTTTGCTGTTGCTACAATAATTCTATCAGCAGGGTCACCGTGAAAATCATCCATAAGAGAAACGCTTTCGGCAGCCACTTCCGGAGAAATATCTTTAATAGATAATCCGTTGATATCCGTTATAGAGTTTAGAAAATCTTTTATAGGTTCGTAAATATTAATACGCTTTTTAAAGTTAAGCATAGCTATTTCCCATAATGAGATAGAACTTAGGAATAATTGCGAATTTTCTTGAGCTAAATTGATTATATGCTTTGTTTTTTCTGATAATTCTTCAGGTTGTAATAATGACCACAATAAAACATGGGTATCTAGTACTAAAGCATTATTAATGTTCTGCATTCCATTTTTCTTCTATTGGTTCTAATATATCAGTTTTTATCTCAGCCTTATTTCTTAGCATACCGAATATTGAGGTCTTTTTAGTATTTATAGGTAATATTTGTGCTACTTCTCTATCTCTTTTGGTAATTATGATAGATTCTTTATCTGTTTGTAATTTTTCTATTATTTCAAGACAATGAGACTTAAATTGACTTATTGCTATTTTAATAGCCATTTTTATACTCTAAATAAATAAAAGTATTACTATACTATAATAGTCAAATTAAATAGTCAATTAATATATAGTCTTATTTACAAATTTAATTTTTAATTTAAATTAAATAACCTTATTTAAACTTTTTTATTGCGATTTTATATAATTTTTAGTTAAAGTTTAATTAACTAAAAATTTAATATAGGTAGTATATATGAAAGAATTAATAGCATTTTTAAAAAGTAAAGGCTTTGAAAAACAAGCTCACAAATTAGCTAAAGGAGAGACTTATCTTGATCTTAGTGGTAAAAAAATAAAAGATAAGGACGTCAAGGCATTAGCAGAGGTACTTAAACTTAGTTCTATCACTGAACTTGATCTTAGTGACAATCAAATAGGCGATGAAGGAGTTGAAACTTTAGCAGAGGCTATTAAACGCAGCAGAATCACTGATCTTGATCTTAGTAACAATCAAATAACTGATAAAGGAATTAAATCTTTAGCACCCGCTATTAAACGCAGCAAAATCACTGATCTTGATCTTAGTGAAAATCAAATAACTGATAAAGGAGTTGAAATTTTAGTAGATGCTATTAAAAAGATTTCAATACTTGGTCTTAACGAAAATCAAATAGGGGATAAAGGAGCTGAAATTTTAGCAACATTTGCTGAGATTAGTAAGTCGATTACTGAACTTAAGCTTTCCTATAACAAAATAGGAAATAAAGGAGCAGAAGCTTTTATAGAAGCTGCTAAAGTTAATAAGTCAATAACGGTCCTTAGTCTTTCCGATAATGATATAGAAGAAAAATACTTAAAAACAATCAAAGAATATTTACAAAGAAACGAAAATTTGGAGGAAGCTGCAGAAAATCTACATTATCAAGATAGTCATTTATCACATAACGATAATATTAATATATTAGGGCAGAGCAATACTGAACATTATGCTCATCCTTTGTTAGAAATGAAGAATGTCGGTTTAGGATAAAGAAAAATAGAAATAATATTCTGTGGGAAAAATATCATAAATCCGTATTTAAATATAACGATTTCTTAAACTAACCTTGTAAAATTATTAATTTTTGTAAAAGATTAATAATGAATATTAATTATTTATTATTAAAATTATGAAGAATAACCTTAAGGTTTTGCGGAATGCTATTACTATTTGTATTTTAATATTAAATAGCGGTAAAATTTTTGCTACCTCTGCAACTTTTACCGTTAATGCTACAATTTTACCCCTTTGTGCTATAGCAGTAGGAGGTGTACAGAATTTAAATTTTGGTAATTATGATAACACTACTGATTCAACAGCACAGTCTACTATTACTTTAAATTGTACCCCGGGAAGCTCATATAAAGTCGGTTTAAATGCCGGTGCTACTGCAGGAGCTACAGTTACTACTCGTCAGATGAAAGGCATTAATACTCCAGCTAATTTATTGAGCTATCGTCTTTATAAAGATGCTACTATGTTAAATAATTGGGGTAATGTTACACCAGATTGGCAAACCGGAACTGCCGGACTTGTTCCTGTAGTACTTACGGTATACGGTAAAATACCATCGGGACAAAATTCTGCAGTTGATACTTATCAAGATACAATAACGGTAACATTAACTTTTCCTTAAACTTATTATTTAATATAATGAAAAAATATTTAAGCAATTTAAGTACTTTAGTTCTTAATTTTTCGTTTTTTATAATATTGCTTGTTTCACTCAATTCTCTAGCTGAGTTAACTATTGTACCCATAAAAGTAAATATAAGTAAGTCTAATAAAATAGCAACTATGACATTACAAAATAATGATTATATGCCGAAAAAGTTTCAGCTTACTCTTAAAAAACGTGAATATATAAAGGGTAAGGAAGAATATGTAGAAACTAAAGATTTAGTAGCAACGCCCGGAATGTTTACCTTGCAAGGTAATAAAATACAGCTAATAAGAATAGCTTTAAAAAATACTGAAAATTTTTCCCGAAAAGAAAATGATTATAGAATAGAGATAAGAGAGTTGCCGCAGAGGATAAAAATAGATAATAATATTACTTCTACGTTAAATTTTGTCGTTCAATTAAATATACCTATAACAGTATCAAGTTAAAAATCTTTAAAATTAAATAAATTAAAGCCATGAGCTTTTTAAATAAAATAATATCAGTTTTTATAGGTATTATTTTATTTATACCGTTGAGTTTTGCAGATGAAATTACGAGTGATAGTGAATTGATTGTTTCGCTAAAAGTTAATTATACCGAAACCGATATATTCCCGACTATAGTGCAAAACGCTCAAGGTCATTATTTGATTCCTCTTGAAGATATAGATCATTTTAATGTTCAAGAAGACTATCTTAAGCAGGCTATAGTGAATTATCATGATACAGATTATATTAATCTAGATTTGCTTGAAGGTACTAAATACGATTTAAATTTTGAAAATTTAGACTTAAATATTACTTTCCCGACGGAAAAAATGCAACCCCAATCATTTGATGCTTCAGGCAGTCCTATGAAGAACGTTGATACTAAACTTATTAGCGGAGCATATTTAAACTATGATATAACTCTTAGCCAAAATGATGATAATAATTATTTAGCTGGAGTAGAAGGGTTAAATTATTTTACTGAAAACGGGGTATATAGTTATAGCTTCTTATTTCAAACCGAAGCCGTTAAATCAAATTTTTCTAGAATCAAAAATACCACAAAAAATCAAAATAAATTTACACGTTTAGAAACAAATTGGACTTATGAAGATGTGAATAAAATGACTAATTGGCGAGTAGGGGATAGCGTAACTAAACCGGCTTCTTGGTCTAACTCAAGTAGATTTGCCGGTATTCAGTATGCTACTAATTTTGCAGTTAGACCGAATTTAGTCACCTATCCGTTACTTGATTTTAGAGGAAAATCTGAACTTCCAAGCAGTATAGAAATATTTTCAAATAGCATGCCTATATATAATGCTAAAGCCCGCACAGGAGATTTTGACGTGAGTAATATTCCTGTCATTACCGGTCGAGGGGATTTAATAGTAAGGACGCAAGATATAACGGGTAAAATTGAAACCATTACTATTCCTTATTATGCTTCCCCAAGTTTATTGCGTCCAGGACTTTCAAACTTTTCTTATGAGGCAGGCTTTCAAAGACAAAATTTTACTATAGATAGCAATGATTACAAATATTTAGTACTAAATACCGATTATATGCTTGGTATGACTGATTATCTAACCAGCGGCGGACATTTTGAATTTTTAAAAAGTGATGGAGCAGTGGGAGTAACTAATAATTTAAAAATTGGAAATTTCGGGGTTATCGGGATTTCGCTTGCAAGTAACATAAAAAACTTTGGTCGTTCACAACGAATAAATTGTGGTTATACTTATGAGTCGGAATATTTTGATATTAATAGTAATTTAGATTGGAATAATAAAAATTATAGAGATGTATATATTTATCCTAATAAAACTTCCTCAAATTTAAATTATCAGGTTTCAGCTAGTTATGGTGATGCTGACTTGGGTAATTTAAGCATAAATTTTTTATCTTTAGCCGTAAATAGATTTATGCAAAATGGTAAACGTTCAAATATATTATCAACAACTTATCAAAAAAATATTACTAAAAAAGGTTTTTTAAGTTTTACTATAGGTACAGATTTAAAAAATCGAAATAGAGGTAATTTTGCTTATATGTCCTTTAATCTAAATTTAGACGGTAATAAAAACGTTTCATTTATTGATTCATACCAAAATAAATATCATACTAAACAAATCGGTATTTCAGTGCCAATTACTTCAAATATGGGCTGGGGGTATAATGCCAATCTAATCAAAGCTAAAGCTACAAATTATAATGTACAAGTTAATCGTAACGGTAAAAATAACGATATTGGGCTTTACCTACAAAAGAACGATGGAGGAAATGTTAACCAAGTCAATATTAAAGGCGGTATTGTAGCTATCGATAAAAATTATTACACAACAAGACCGATTACCGGAAGTCTTGCTCTAATTAAAGTAAATAGTTTAAAAAACGTCGGAGTTTATAATAACAATCTATTAGCAGGTTATACAAATGATCAGGGTAAAGTACTTATACCGAACGTAACTCCTTATGTTCCTTCTGAAATAAGGTTAGATGATGAAAATTTACCTCTTAATACTGAGTTTGAGGATATTGCTTTAAAAGTTGCTCCAAAAACAAAATCGGCAGTATTATTAGACTTCAACGTTAGAATGATTAAAAGCGTTGAAATGACAATATTTGACAGTAATAAACATTTTATTCCGTTTGATAGTACTGTTACTATAGAAGGTTTAGAAGAGGAGTTATTTATAGGTTATGAAGGTAAGATTTATATTAATAATATTAAAGACCTTGAAGTATTAAACGGTTCTATTTGTGACGAGAATGAAGAGAATAATAAATGCTGTCATTTTAGCATACCGGTTAATAAAGATTTAAATGATCCTGTAATTGATTTAGGCGAAGTGATATGCAAATAAAGAATATAGTTATAGTTGTATTAATTAATATTATAGCAAGTAATGCTATAGCACTAGCATCATGTAGTGTATCAGTACCCACTGTAAATTTTGGCAATTTTAACATGGGAAGTAGTAGAACAGCAATGGTTACTGCTTCAGTGACTTGTAGCGGTATAGGATTACTTGTTAATTATACTGTAAGGTTTAGTACCGGTACTGCCGGTGCTTATAATCCAAGACAGATGGCTAGTGGCGCAAATAGACTAAATTATAATTTATATAAAAATGCTGCTTTTACTCAGATACTTGGTAATGGTACTAGTAGCACAGTTACAATTACTGATAGTTATTTAATATCTCTTGGACCGGTCACTAGAAATTATACTATATTTGCAAGCCTGCCGTCTCAGTCCCCTGCTTTTGCCGGAACATATCAAGATACTATCACTGCAACCGTAACTCAGCCATAGCTATATACTTTAAAATCAAGATTTTTTAGTTTTGATACCCACTTTTAGCTTAGTATGATATTGATCCTTAAACTGACGCCTATGCAGGAATAAAACCGGGTTCCACGCAACGATGCCTTACTTCTGCTTTATAAAAACTATTCGATATAGTGATCAAGGGTGATTTGTGTCAAGTTAAAAATCTAAAAAAAAAATAAATATTTATATTGAATAAATTATCATTCTCGTGTCTACTTAGGTGAAGATTCTACGCACTGAATATGGTGTCATTTTTTCAAAATAAGCATTATAAATAACGCCTACAACCCCATTAGTACCTATAATGAACACGCTTAAAAAAAACAAATTTCCAATAAATATAAACAACGAGCATAATAATTTACTCACTCCTTTCGGTAAAGCTATATTGCGAGATCGATATCTTATGAAAGGTGAAGATTTTCAAGATTTATTTGCACGTGTTTCTAGTTATTATGCCGAAAATAAACAGCATGCTCAAAAGCTATATGAATATATGAGTAAAATGTGGTTTATGCCGGCAACACCGATTTTAAGTAACGGCGGAACAGATAGGGGGCTTCCTATCTCATGTTTCTTGAATGAGACTGACGATAGCTTAGATGATATAGTGAATCTATGGACGGAAAATGTTTGGCTTGCCGCACGCGGTGGTGGGATTGGAAGTTATTGGGGTAATGTTCGCTCCATTAATGAAGAGATCCGTGATAAGGGTCATTCATCAGGTATTATACCGTTTATTAAAGTAATGGATTCTATGACTCTTGCTATTTCGCAAGGATCTATTAGGCGTGGTTCATCAGCTGTATATTTACCTATTAATCACCCTGAAATTGAGGAGTTTATCGATATAAGACGCCCTACAGGCGGTGACGTTAATCGTAAAGCTCTTAATATTCATCACGGTATAGCTATAACCGATGAGTTTATGAGAGCCGTTGAAAATAATACGGATTTCGATCTTATTAGTCCTGCTACTAAAAAAGTCGTACACAAAGTTAGAGCAAGAGATTTATGGATTAAGTTATTAACTACTAGAATAGAAACTGGTGAGCCGTATTTGTTATTTATCGATAGCGTTAATAAATCTATCCCTGAGCATCATAAAAAACTAGGACTTCAAGTTAAAATGTCCAATCTTTGTAGTGAAATTACATTGCCGACGGGAATTGATCATTTAGGAAAATCAAGAACTGCGGTTTGTTGTCTTTCTTCTTTAAATTTAGAGTATTATGAAGAGTGGAAAGATGATAAAGAATTTATCCATTCTATTATGTTATTCCTTGATAACGTTTTAGAAGACTTTATTAATAAAGCACCGGATACCATGGCAAGAGCTAAATATTCGGCTTTGCGTGAGCGAAGCGTTGGGCTTGGCGTAATGGGATTCCACTCGTTTTTGCAAATGAAAAAAGTACCGATAGAGTCGGTTATGGCAAAAGTTTGGAATAAAAAAATATTTGAATATATATCTGCTGAAGCCGATAAAGCCTCAATAGAAATCGGTAAAGAAAAAGGAGCATGTCCTGATGCTGAAGAAACAGGAAGTAATGAGCGATTTAGCAATAAAACTGCAATAGCCCCTACTGCTTCAATCTCAGTAATAGCCGGCAATGCGTCGCCTGGAATAGAGCCGTTTGCTGCTAATAGCTTTGTACAGAAAACTTTAACAGGTTCTTTTAACGTACGTAATAAACATTTAGAAAAATTACTAATCGAGAAAGGATTTAATAATGATCAAGTTTGGTCTTCGATCGCAACACATGAAGGATCGGTACAACATCTAACATTCTTATCTGAAGAAGAAAAACAGGTCTTTAAAACCGCTTATGAAATTGATCAAAATTGGTTAATTGAACTAGCAAGCGATCGCACTCCTTATATTACTCAAGCACAATCTTTAAACGTCTTTTTGCCGGGTAACGTTAGTAAAAAATATCTGAATAATATTCATTTTAAAGCCTGGAAAAAAGGCGTAAAAAGTTTGTATTACTGTAGATCGACGTCAATACAACGGGCCGATAAAGTCTCGCATGAGGTGCTAAAAGGAGATTTTAAAGATTTAGAAAAACAAAACGATAAGCTAGCAGAAGCCGGAAACTACGAAGAATGCTTAGCTTGTCAGTAATCCTTAATGTCACCCCGTGGCTTGACCACGGGGTCCATCTTTTATTTTTTCCTGGATCCCGCGTGAATAAATCACGGGATGCCAGAGGAAAGGGCTGGATTCCCGCTTTTGCGGGAATGACATAGAAGCCATAAAACAAAGCTCAAAAGTGAAAATAATATAACCAACAGAAAAATACAAATAACAACGAGTTAAAGAAAAATTATGTCATTACTTGATGCAAGTCCAATTTATAAACCGTTTTCATATCCATGGGCATATGAAGCTTGGCATACTCAACAAAAAATTCATTGGCTACCGGAAGAAGTACCACTTGCCGACGATGTTAAAGATTGGAAATATAACTTAACGCCGGGTGAAAAGCATTTATTAACCCAGATATTTCGTTTTTTCACGCAAGCAGATATAGAAGTGAATAATTGCTATATGAAGCATTATTCACGCGTATTTAAACCGACTGAAGTATTAATGATGCTATCGGCGTTTTCTAATATGGAAACAGTACATATTGCAGCATATTCGCATTTACTTGATACGGTAGGTATGCCGGAAGTCGAATATTCAGCATTTCTTAAATATAAAGAAATGAAAGACAAGTATGATTATATGCAGCAATTCGGGGTAGATACTAAAGAAGATATAGCAACTACTTTAGCAGTATTTGGAGCTTTTACGGAAGGATTACAGCTATTTGCTTCTTTTGCGATTATGCTTAATTTCCCTCGTTTTAATAAAATGAAAGGAATGGGGCAGATTATTGCTTGGTCGGTGCGTGATGAAACACTTCATACTAACTCAATTATTACTCTGTTTAAGACTTTTGTAAGAGAAAACCCTGAAGTTTGGACGGAAGCTTTACGTAAACGTATTTATGAAGCTTGTACGACTATCGTGCATTTTGAAGATGCCTTTATTGAACTTGCTTTTGAAGTCGGAGGTATTGAAGGATTAACGGCATATGAAGTAAGACAATATATTCGTTATATTGCCGATCGTCGTTTAATGCAGCTAGGACTCAAAGATATATATTTGGTAAATCATAATCCGCTTCCTTGGCTTGATGAAATGCTAAACGGAGTTGAGCATACAAACTTTTTTGAAAATAGAGCAACAGAATATTCTAAAGCGGCGACTACCGGTTCATGGGAAGAAGTATTTACTGAAATGGATAATAAAAAATAATACATATTGGCAACAAAAATAAAAAAATTTAAGAATACTAATTCTTTATTTTAAAAAATTTTTTAAAATAGGTTTAGAATATTTAAAAATTTCAAGTAATTTTATGGCTGTTATAAACAATAAAAATTATCAAAAAGTTGTAGAAAATGTTTTATCGTCTTCTAAAGCTAATAAAGTACTAAAGAGTGCAATCAAGGATTTATCGTCTTCAAAGAGTATAAGTTTAAGAACGATGTTACTCGGAGCAAGATTTGTTTTAACTAATCCTGTAAATACTTATAATCTTGTTAAACTTGCTAAATCTTCTAATATATATCTTGATCCTGAATTTCAAAAATCACTTCTTGAAAAATCTTCAATATGGGAATTTTTAAAAAAACATTCAGATGATTTGCCTAAAATAGGTCAAATCTTAGCAAAAGCAGGCTTTAGAGAATTTCAAGATAAGAGTGTTTTAGATCAAAAGGGACTCGAAATACTAAAAGAATGTTTCAAAAATGAAGAAGTACTTAAAAAACTTCAAGAAATTGCAGTTGAAGTAAAGCAAGAGCTACCGGACTGGAATAAAGTGACTTCTAGAAGTTTGGATATGCTGGTTACCGATAAAAACTTCAAAAAATTCTTTAACGAAAAGAGTGAAGATATTACGAATTACATACGTACCGGAGCAACTGAAATACTTCCAAGCGATTATACAAAAACTTTTGATGATATATTACAAAAACCCGAAAAGAAAAATTTATATTCATCAGTTATAAAAATATTTAATGAACATCCTGATTTTAAGCAAGAACTAGCTGAAAATATAAATAATACCAATTCTCTAAAAAGATTTAACAAATTATCCTCTGAAGAACAAATAATTATTGAAAGTTTCTTAGCAGAAGCAAAGCAGCAAGCTAAACCTTTCTTAAAAGAATCTTTTGAAAGCTACAAAATCGATCTTAAAATTTTAGATGTTATTCCTACCTTATTAAATAAAATTCCTGAGACAAAAGAGATTTTTGATACTCTTAATGCTCCAAATCAAGGTGTAATGATAGCTCTTGAGAAATCCTTAAAAATGGTAGCGAGTGATAATAAATTAAAAAGTTTTTTTGCTAATAATAAGACAATCTTACCAAATATTGCTTTAGGTATTATTGAAAATACTCCTAGCGTACAAAGCATCACAAAAGAATATAATTTTGATAAACAAATGCTTAGTATAGTAGGCGAAGTTATGTCAAAACCGGAAATTGCTCATGATATTATTGCAGACTTAAATAAAGGTGATTATATGAGTTTAGCCGGTAATATAATCTCTGCCCTTAGTGATCCTTCATTTAAATTAAAAGATATATTAGTAGAGCAAAGTAAAGAAGGTCTATTTGATAATTTAATTACAGGGGTTTTAGAACAAGATGAAAAAAATAGCCAAACTATAAAACAACAACTTATAAATTATGGTCTAGAAAAGAGGGATATTACAAAGCTAACTAGCATAATGCCTATATTACTCGACAAACCTGAATCATTACAAAAGGTTTTTCGAGATTTTATTAAAGGTAATTATACAGGAATGATAAAAGAGTTAATAGTGTTAACTAAAGATAATCCTGAGATTAAACAATATTTAAACGATAATAGAGAAATATTTGCGAGTATTTTAGATAAAACTTTAGTAGATATACCGGGTATAAATAGTCTTGATAAGAAAGAATTATATAAGATACTTCCATCAATGTTAAACCATCCTGATGAATTAGTTAAAATTATAGAAGAAGTTGAAAAAAGTAATTATCGTGGTGCCGCTAGTGCTGTATATAATCTAGCTCAAAAAACAAATTATTTTGAAGGGCAATTGCCAAATCTTATGAAAGCCGGTTTTAGCTATGCTACTGAAAAAGTAAAAGATGTATTTAGTGCATCACAAGATTTTAAAGATAAAACCATAGATGAGACTACTCTTAGAAATAATTTAAATAAAATACAAAATGGAAAATTCAACTTAGAGGGAGCTATATTAGCAGGTAATTTATCTAATATCGATTTTTCAGGCGTATCATTAAAAAATGCAGATTTAACTAAAGTAACTTCTTTGAAAGATTGTAATTTTAAAAATACTAATTTAGCAGGTGCTAAATTACCTGATAATTTAATGCTACTTACTGACACTTACAATCTTGATAAGACTATCCCTTCTTTAGCACCTGAACTAATTAAAGAACAACAGGCTAAATTACTTGATAAAGCAATTGATAAAGTATTTTTACAAGTACAAGCCGAAGGAAAAAGAAATTTACTTGGTAAAAAAGAATTTGTTCAACAGGTAAAAATATTATGCGAAGAAAATCAAATGGTTAAAGACTATATTATAGAAAAATTAAATTCACTACCTATGAATATGGTTACTAATCTAGCTACTCCTAAAACAAATCAATATAAACATATTACAAATCATGTAAATTCTCCATTACAAATATTGAACCCTTTATATGAAAATATTGCAAATAAACAAGATATTAAGAGTAATTTATTGGCAAATATTCTAAGTGAACAAATATCACAAAAACTTTTTGATAAGGGTGATAATAGAGGGGAAGATTTTTATATGATTAATCAGATGCTAAAACCTATCATTTCTGAATATTCTAAAGAAAATCCTGATAGTATAAATAATTTTTTAGAGCCGAAAAATCTAGAAAAGTTAGCAAGTAATATTACCTCTACTTTAAATTCTAAATCCAAATATACTTGGGCAGGCACTATTACCGGTGGAATTTATTTACCAAAAGAAATCTTCAATGAACAGTTAAAAGATAACTTTAAAAACGAGTTTGAAAATATTAATAAATTAAATGTTTTAAAAGAAGCAAAAAATATAGCTTCAAATTTAGATAGTAAAGTGCATATAATAGATAATCACGATAAATCACATACTTACGAATCATTACCAACAAAAAGTAAAAAAAATACACAGATGACTCCATAAATCCTAAATTGATTTAATTATCATATTAGGCAATATAAATTAAAATATTTAAGTAGTTCTTAATTTATTTCTTTGAATCAATTCTGAGATAATTTAATGTTTATATAATTAAATATATCTCATTATTTTATGGCGATTATAGATGGTGCTAAACGAAAAAGTTTTAAACACGTTGTAAAACAAGCTTTATCTCCTAGTAAACCAAAAAGTTTGGTAGAGATTGTAGAACAAGCTGTATCCACAGACACTAATACTAAGGAACAGAAAAAATTTACAAAAACTATAGAACGGGCATTATCTTCTCCTGATGCAGACAAGGCATTTACAAGCTTTATTGATGACCTCGCATCTCCAAAGAAAAAAATATTACCCGTTAGTATAGGAGCATTATTAAAAGGTGCGAAGTTTGCCTTAACTAATCCTGTAAATAGTTATAACCTTGTTAAGCTTGCAGGTTCTTCTGATATATATCTCGATTCAGAGTTTCAAAAATCCGTTCTTGAAAAATCCGAAATATGGGATTTTCTAAAAAAACATGTCGATGAGTTACCTAAAATAGGGCAAATCTTAGCAAAAGCAGGTTTTAAAGAGTTTCAAGAAGGTGCTTTTCTAGATCAAAAAGGCCTTACAACATTAAAAGAATGTTTTAAAAATGATGATGTTCTTAAAAGCCTTCAAGAAATTGCAGTTGAGATAAAGCAAGAAGTACCAGACTATAATAAAGTGACTTCTAAAACATTAGAAATGTTATCTACTGATAAAAATTTCTTGAAATTCTTTAATGAAAAAGGAGAAGATATCGCAAATTATATACGTACCGGAGCAACTGAAATACTTCCAAGCGATTATATAAAAGCTTTTGATGATATATTACAAAAACCTCAAAGTACCGATATATATGCGAAAGTTATAAAAACATTCAATGAGCATCCTAATTTTAAACAAGAGTTAGCTGAAAATATAAACAATCCTAATGCTTTAAAAATATTTAATAAGTTATCTCCTGAAAGACAAATAATTATAGAAGGTTTCCTAATAGAAACTAAAGAACAAGCTAAACCTTTCTTAAAAGAATCTTTTGAAATCTATAAAATTAATCCTAAAATTGTCGATATTATCCCTACTTTATTAAATAAAATTCCTGAAACAAAAGAGATTTTTGATACTCTTAATACTCCAAATCAAGGAGTAATGGTAGCTCTTGAGAAATCTTTAGCAATGGTAGCAGGCGATGATAAATTAAAAAGCTTTTTTGCTGATAATAAAACAGTCTTACCAAATATTGCCTCAGCTATTATTGAAAATACTCCAAATATACAAAGCATGACGAAAGAATATAATTTCGATAAACAAATGCTTAAAATAGTCGGCGAAGTTACGTCAAAACCGGAGACCGCACATGATATTATCGCAGATGTAAATAAAGGTGATTATATAAGTGTAACAAGTCGTGTAATTACGGCCCTTAACGATCCTTCATTTAAGTTAAAAGATATATTAGTAGAGCAAAGCAAAGAAGGTTTATTCGATAATTTAATTACGGGTGTTTTAGAGCAAGATGAAAAAAATAGCCAAACTATAAAACAACAGCTTGAAAATTACGGATTAGAAGCAAAAGATGTTACAAAGATTACAAGTGTAATGCCGACTTTAATTAACAATCCTGAATCGTTACAAAAGGTTTTCGACGGATTTGTTAAAGGTGAGTATACGGGAATGGCGAAAGAGTTAATAACTTTAACTAAAGATAATCCTAAGATTAAAGAATATTTAAACGATAATAGAGAAATATTTGCTAGTATTTTAGATAAAACCTTAAAAGATGTACCAGGTATTAATAAGCTTGATAAGAAAGAATTATATAATATAACAACTTCTATGCTCAATCAACCGGATACGTTAGTTCAAATTTTAGAAAATGTTGAAAATAAGAAGTACATTAATGTTGCTAGTAGTATAGTTAATTTAACTTGGAAAGAAGGTCAAACGTTGAATGTTATTAGACAAATACCAAATGTTGTTAAAGCAGGAGTTGGTTATTTTAATCGAAAATCTGATAAGACATCGGAATTAGAAGACAAAGTTCCACTTTCTGTATTAAAAGAAGCACAAAATATAGTCTCAAATTTAAATAGTAAGATCAATATTGTAGGGTCTAACGCGAACTCATCTTCTATTACTCCTATTTCTAATAATAAAAAGAAAGAAGAAATACATAGATAAACTATACTCGCTGAATCCCCAAAATTGGCTTCGTCTACCAACTCTTCATTTACCAAGAGTATATATAGTGAACGCAGTTGAATTATATAAGAAAGTTTCTTAATATTTGTGCAAACTCTTCTTGGTTAGCGTATTCCAATGTCGTTTTATCCTGTATCTGATTTTTAAACCAAGTAACTTGTCTTTTAGCATAATTACGTGTTCGTATTTGAGCTGCACTTAAAGCTTCGTCTAACGTGAGGTTACCGTCTAAATAAGCTAAAATTTCTTTTATTCCTACTGCTTTTAAATTTAAATAATCTTGCGGTGTGAATTGCTTTTTTATTAAAGCTATTTCGTCAATTGCCCTTTCTTTAAATATCTTTTGTAGACGCTCATCGCATGTTTTATATAGAAATTTTCGCTCAGGGTTTAAGAAAATAATTTTGAAATTAAAATCAGATAAGATTTGCTCCTTTGGCAAGGTTTGAAAAGAAAAAATAGATTTACCGGTTTGCTTAAAAACTTCATAAGCTCTAATTAACCTTTGAGTGTTACCTTGATTGATTCTAGAACTAGCGAGCGAGTCAAGTTTCTCTAATTCATTCCATAGCTCTATATTACCTATTTTACTATGCAATTCTCTAACTTCTCGGCGTACATCCTCCATTATATCAGGAATATTATTATAGCCAAAAACTAAAGAATTGATATATAAACCCGTTCCTCCTATTAATATAGGTAATTTGCCTCTAGCAGTTATTTCTTTTATTTTTTCTGCCGCAAGTTTTAGATATTTTATTACCGAGAAATCTTCTGTAATTGATAGAAAATTATATAAGTGGTAAGTAATTTCAGTTTTGTAAGATTGAATAGGGGAGGCAGTAATAATAGGAATTTCCTTATAAACCTGCATTGAGTCGATATTTACTATTTCAGCATTATGTATTTTAGCAAGTTCATGCCCTAAATAAGACTTCCCGCTAGCAGTCGGTCCACATAATATTATTATACTCTTCTGCTTTGAAGAATTGTTTCTGCAAAACTTCGGAGGACTCGCATGCTCACCTATTAAGTATAGGCTGTGCGTGCTCGCTCCTCGTTTTACATTCCAATTCTCCAAATCATTTGAGTATATTTCTTTTTTTTTCACGTGCTTAACTAATAAATACAAAGTGTCGTCATTGCGAGAAGAATTACATAGTAATTCGACGAAGCAATCCAGTAAAAAATTCTGATTTACAGAATTTTTTTATTATTTTTCTGGATTGCCACGCGACAATGCCTGCTCGCAATGAGATAGTATACATACCCTTAAACGGTTTCAGCAGTATCAGTATTTCCTAAAGTTGGAACATTATCAACTTTATTAATGATAATACTATCTGCCGCTAGTCCACTAAATGTTATGCTACCAAGTTTATCGTCATAACTAATAGTTGGACCACTAAATAAGCCTGCGTCACTGTAGTCAAGAGTCATACTATTTAGACCGTAAGAGGTTGCTACATCGCTGTTAAGTTTTAAAACATAATGATTATTAGTAAGCTCAAGGTCTTTCTTGTTTATTACTAATGGTGTCTTCTGGTGAGGAATATTAATATTTAATGTGTTTGTACTTGGTGTCGTTATTGTAACTAATTTAGTATCAACAGGTGAGGTATCGATATCTGAGATTTTTAACATATTATTTTTCCTTATATTAATTTAATGTGAAAAGAATATATAAAATACTATTTAAAAACTCAACAAATAAACTAATTTTTAATAATTAATTAATAGTTCGTATTTTTTAAGATACTTGTTAATTATAGTTATTATTGCATCTAAACCATTTTTACTAGCTGATTCAGCCCGTGCAACTATAATAGATTCGGTATTAGAGCTACGCAGCAACCACCAACCATGCTCAGTATTTACCCGTACACCGTCTATATCATTAAACTCTATTTTATCATCAAGTAATTTTCGCTTTATTTCTTCTATAATTTTTAGCTTTAATTCCGAAGAAACAAAAATTTTAATTTCCGGTGTACTATAGCTTTTGGGTAAATCCTCTATTATCTCATCTAGAGTTTTATCTGATCTGCTAAGTAAATCTAAAAATCTTAGAGCAGCATAAATTGCATCATCAAAACCAAAATATTTATCAGCAAAAAATATATGCCCGCTCATTTCACCTGCAAGCAAAGCCTTTGTCTCGAGCATTTTGCTTTTAATAAAAGGGTGACCTGTTCGCCATATTATAGGATTTCCACCAAATGACTTAATTCTATCAACTATAAATTGGCTTGCTTTTACATCAACTATTATAGTTGCATTTGGATTTTCCTTTAAAATATCCTCAGCAAAAATACATAAAATTTGATCACCGAATAATATCTTCCCACCCCCGCTAACAATACCTAAGCGATCACCATCACCGTCAAAAGCTATACCAAGATCACAATTTTGTTCTTTAACTAATTTAATTAGCTCTTGTAAGTTAGCAGGATTCGTAGGATCAGGATGATGGCTTGGAAAATTTCCGTCAATTTTACTATTTATGATTATATTCTTGTTGGCTAAATGATTTTTTAGTGCTTCAATAATATTGCCCGTTGCTCCGTTACCAAGGTCCCAAGCTACTTTTAATTTCGGGTTAATGTTTATTTCTTCTAAAATACGCTTTAGATATTTAGATTGTATGTCGTAAGGAGTCGTTGTCATCCCGCGACTTGATCGCGGGATCCAGTTAATATCGCTATGGATACCGTGGTCAAGCCACGGTATGACACTAATCCTCGTCAATAAATCCTGTATTTGAGGACCGAAAAAAGATTTGCCGTTTTGCAGTATTTTAAAACCGTTATCGTCACGAGGATTATGTGATCCCGTAACCATAATACTACCGGCAGGCATAAAGTGTTTATCGGCAAAATATAAAACTGGCGTTGGAACTATGCCAATATTTATGATTTCAGCCCCCGCATCAGTTAATCCTAATTCTAAGGCTTTACAAAGGGTAGGGGAACTAAGCCGACCGTCTAAACCAACACAGATTTTGTTGTTATCCTTCGTTATAGTCATCCCGGCAAAACAAAATCCTATCTTATAAGCTACTTCTTCCGTTAAGTCTGTAAGGCTATTGCCTCTTATATCATAAGCCCTAAAAATTTCTTTGTTTATGTTCATGAAAACTAATTTAAGTGTTGTTATATGATTCTTGTGTCATTTCTGAGTGGCATTGTTGCGTGGATACCAAATCGTCATTGCGAGCAGCCGTAGGCTGCGCGGCAATCTCATGAAATAATGACAAACTCCTGGGATTGCTTCGTCGAATTACTACGTAATTCTTCTCGCAATGACGAGTTTGTATAGTCTACAAACTAAAGCTTTCCCCTAAATACACTTCTTTAACTTTCTTGCTATTTGCTATCTCTTTAGCACTTCCTTCTAATAATACTTTACCTTCAAAAATAACATAAGCACGATCAACTATATCTAAAGTGTCACGCACGTTATGATCGGTAATTAAGATACCTATATTGAACTCACGTAAATAAGTAATTAGGTTTTTGATATCAGATATAGCAAGAGGATCAATACCTGCAAGTGGTTCATCAAGCATGATAAATTTAGGCTCTATTGCAAGTGAGCGTGCGATCTCAAGCCTACGCCTTTCACCCCCTGATAAACTAGCGGCAGAAAGATCTTTTAAATGCACTATCGAAAATTTTTCTAGTAAATTATGAGTTTTTTGTTCAATTACTTCTTTGTCGTTTTCAGATATTTCAACTACAGCCTTAATGTTATCCTCAACAGACAATCCACGAAATATTGAAGGTTCTTGAAGAAGATAGCCGATTCCAAGCTTTGCTCTTAAATAAATAGGTAAATTTGTAATATCTATATCGTTTAAAAGTAATTGTCCGGAATCTGGCTTCATTAAACCGATAATAATGTTAAAACAAGTTGTTTTACCGGCTCCGTTAGGACCGAATAAACCTACTATTTCTCCTTGTTTTATATTAAGAGATATATCGCTTAATATATTTCTTTTTTTATATGCTTTTGATATATTTTTAACTTGTAAGCTGTCCATTTTTTTATTTATGTTTTGTTGCTGTATGTCATTCCTGCGGAAGCAGGAATCCATGTATTCACTTGTATTAAGATGGATTCCCGCCTACGCGGGAAGGCGTTGTCGCGTGGACCGGTTTCACCTCTGTCATCCCGCGACTTGATCGCGGGATCCAGTTTAAAATACTAAAATTATTAGTATTTTTTATTGTTTTTATGGACCCCGTGGTCAAGCCACGGGGTGACACGGTGGGTTTTACCGGTCCACGCAACAATGCCACGCGGGAATGACATAAATAGCTCTATTTCCTAACAATATCTACATAATAGATTAGTTTATTAGTTTTTAAAACATTATCGTCACGTTGTAATATTACATTACCAAGTAGAATAAGTTGTTTATTATCGAAAAAATATTCAGCTGAATCTGCAAGTAATAATTCATTATTTATTTTTCTCTCTACAGTCAATTTAGTAGGAATAACTATATAATCAATAGTTCGCTTTTCATCTATTGTTTTATAAAAAATATATAATTCTTTCGTTCTAAGTATTGCATTATCGAAATAAACAACAACATTTCCAAGATATTCTGCCTTTTGTTTAGTTCTATCAATAATTAAAGTATCAGAAGTTATATGTAAATTAGAAATATCTTTATCATTAGCATATATTACAGTACTAATTATGAGAATCAAAACAAGTTTAATAATCCGATAAATTGATGATTGTAGAGACATTGCCTTTAAAAATTATAATATTATTTTCATCCACAGTATTAAAACTATCCGAAGTAACGGAAGAGTTTTTGTAAAGTAATGTAGCAGGCGAATTACCGGTTATATTCTTATTTACTAAATCAATCCGTGCATCATTAGTGTTAAATATGACCTCATCAAAATAAAGTTTTACATCGTTTTTTAAATCTAATATGTTTGATTCTTCGTCTAAAAAGCCTTCTTTCGCATGTATGGTGAGAGGTTGGTCTTTATTTACGTTATAAATAGCATTTATTATATCTAATTTATATTTGTTATCCGACTCTTTTATAGCTCGCTTAGTTTTAATTGTATAAGCATTTAAGTTTTTATTTACTCCCTCAAAAATTGAATCTTTCAATATAATATTATATTTTAAATCAAAACTTTTATTATCTTTTAAGCTTTTTTTTGTAACATTAATATCTTCTTCTTCATTAGCATAACCACTTTTAATTAGTATATATCCCATATACAAAATTCCAAGTATTATTAAAAAATAGACAGATTTCCAAATTTTTTTCCGCCGTTTATAGGAAGAGGGCATAAATTTTAGCTAACTCCTACCTTCAGTAAATCATGAATATGAATAATACCTGTAATGATATTATCATCAACAATCGGTATGTTAGTAATATTTTTAGATTTCATTAAATTTAAAGTTTCTTTTGCAAATGTTTCGGATGAAATACAGGTAGGATTCTTAGTCATAATACTTGATGCTGTTTTTAAGTGGATTTGATCGCTGATATGACGACGTAAATCACCGTCCGTTATGATTCCTAGCAGATTTTTATTTTTATCTGTTACGATTGCACACCCCAAACGTTTTTTATTCATAATGATTACAGTTTCAGCAAAAGAAGTATCCTCATATACTAAAGGTATTTCATCACCGCTACGCATTAGGTTTTTAATTTTTGTTAAATTAGCACCTATTGTACCTCCCGGATGATAAATCTTAAAATCATCTTTGGTAAAGCCTCGCTTTTCATGCACGGCAGTCATTAATGCATCGCCGAGTGATAACATTATTAAAGATGATATAGTAGGAGCACCTATTACAGAAGCTTCCGGATATTCAGGTATTATTAATAAAAAATCACTTCTTTTAGCTAAAGTGGAATTTTTATTCATTGTCATTGCAGCAATTTTTATGGAAGAGTTCTTGCAATATGCGGTTATATTAAATAACTCTTTAGTTTCACCGGAATTAGAAAGCATAATAACTAGATCATCTTTTGTAATCATTCCTAAATCGCCATGACTTGCTTCTGCCGGATGTAAATAGAAAGCAGGCATACCGGTTGAGGAAAAGCTAGCAGCTATTTTCCTTGCAATATAACCGCTTTTACCTATGCCGGTTAAAATTACCCGTCCTTTGAAAGACAGTAAAAATTCTACAATCTTGTTAAAATCTTCAGGGATATTTTCGGATAATTTTTCTAAAGCGCTTGCTTCATTAGAAATAACCCTCTTTGCGATGGCACGATAATTATTTGTGTCGGTCATTGTTTTTGTCATACCGCGACTTGATCGCGGTATCCATTTAAGTATTATTAGATACCGCGATCAAGTCGCGGTATGACACAGAGCTATGCTATGACAAGATCAATTAAAATACTTACGTTCTGTAACTGTTTCAGCCGTTTCAGCATTATTTTCTTCATTCCAAGCTCGTTTTTTACCAACGTCTCGTTTTTCAGACTCTTGGTTTTCTTTAGAGTTATTTCTTGGCTTTGGATTATTTGAAGATTTATCCTTATCGGCATTTTTAATAGTTAGTTTTGCTTTGCCTTTATTATCAAAACCTATTAGCTTAACTTTTACTATATCGCCTTGTTTTAAAACACTGCTAACCGTTTCTATTCTTTCTTCTGAAATTTCACTAATATGAACAAAGCCGTCTTTATTACCTAAATAATTAATAAAAGCACCGGAATCTAAGACCTTCATTACCGTACCGTTAAATATTTCACCGATTTCAGGTTCAACGGCAATAGCTTTAATTTTATCTAATGCAATTTTTACTTTGTCTTTATCTGAAGCATAAACAGAAACGCTGCCGTCATCGCTTATATCTATTTTAGCACCGCTAGTTTCACAAATTTCCTTTATTACTTTACCACCAGGTCCTATAATATCTCTAATTTTATCTTTATCTATTTTTATAGTAGTAGTAGAAGGAGCATTTTTACTTAGTTCGCTATTTGGTTTACTGATAACTTTATTCATTTGCTCAAGTATATGCAAACGACCAAGCCGTGCTTGTTCTAAAGCTACTTTCATTATATCAAAGTCCACACCTCGTATTTTGATATCCATCTGTAATGCAGTAATCCCTTCGCTAGTTCCTGCAACCTTAAAGTCCATATCACCTAAATAATCTTCATCGCCGAGAATATCCGATAATACGGCAAATTTTTTGCCTTCCTTAACAAGTCCCATAGCAATACCCGCAACTGGTGCTTTTATCGGTACGCCGGCATACATTAAAGCAAGAGAACTACCGCAAACAGTTGCCATTGAAGAAGAACCGTTAGACTCTGTAGTTTCCGCAACTACTCTAATAGAATAAGGAAATTGTACTTTAGTAGGTAATAAAGGATTAATAGCACGCCAAGCAAGCTTACCATGCCCGACTTCACGACGACTAGGTGCTTTCATCGGCATTGCTTCATTTACGGAGTAGGGCGGGAAGATATAATTGAGCATAAAACGCTCTTTATACTCACCCTCTAAACTGTCAACTATTTGCTCATCTAAGCTAGTACCAAATGTAGCACTAACTAAGCTTTGTGTCTCACCTCTAGTAAATAAAGCTGAGCCATGAGTGCAAGGTAACAGCCCGATCTCACAGGCAATTTGTCTTATATCCGTGGTACTTCTTCCATCGATACGTCTATTTTTTTCTAAAATCTCGTTACGTAATATATCTGATTCAATAGATTTTAAAGCCGATTCGATTTGATAATTATTATATTTTTTATTTTCTATGTCGCTTACAAAATGCGTAAGAACTTTTTCAGGTATTAAATCTAAATTAGTGCTACGTTCTTGTTTAGATTTAATCGCAAAAGCTTGTTCAATTTCTTTTGCAAATAACTTCTCAATTTCGTTTTTTAATGAGGCAGGATATAAATCTTGCATTTCAAGTTTTGGCTTTTTAGCTTCTTCTGCTAGTTCTTTAATTATCTTTACTACCGGCTGGAAGCTCTCAAAGCCAAATTTTACAGCTTCTAGCATTTGTTCTTCAGAAAGTAAATGAGCTTCCGATTCAACTGTCATTACTGAATCCGTTGTTCCTGCAACTACTAAATCAAGCTGACTTGTTTTTAATAATTCAAGTGTCGGATTTAAAACAAATTCACCGTTGATTAATCCTACTTTGCTTGCAGCAACTATTTCTAGATAAGGAGCAGGGGATAGGCTAAGTGCAGCCGATGCACCGATAATTGCAAGTATATCTACCGGAGTTTCAGGATCATATGAAAGAACACTGCAAGTTACATGCGTTTCATTCACAAAAGACGGATGAAATAACGGTCTAATCGGTCTATCTATTAAACGAGATACTAAAACTTCTCTATCTGACGCTTTTCCTTCACGCTTAAAAAAACCACCAGGTATTTTACCGGCAGCAGATGCCATTTCTCTATAATTAATTGTTAAAGGAAAAAAACCGATACCTTCTTTTGCTTTGTTAGCTACTACTGCTGTACATAGTAAAACAGAGTTACCCATTTTTACCGTAACCGCACCATCAGCCTGACGTGCTATTTTACCTGTACTAAGTTCAAGAACTTTCCCGTTCCATGTAACACTCTTAGTTATTTCGTTAAACATCTATTTATCTCATTTCATAATTTATATTTTTTGTATTCTATCCCGTCATTGCGAGGAAATTACGAAGTAATTGTACGCCCGCAATCTCAGGAGTTTGTTATTATTTCATGAGATTGCCACGCAGCCTATGGCTGCTCGCAATGACGACTTGGCATCCACATAGGCAATGCCTACTCACAATGACGATTATCTTACTACTTTACTTTCCTAATTCCTAGCTTACTTATTAAGTCTAAATATTCGCTAATACTATTCTTTTTAATATAGTTAAGTAATCTACGACGGCGTCCGACTAAAATTAATAATCCACGTCTTGAAGTATGATCTTTATGGTTAGATTTAAAATGCTCGGTTAAATTATTGATTCTTTGAGTTAAGATAGCACATTGCACCGCACTTGAACCAGTATCATTTTCCGTTATAGCATATTCTTTAATTAATTGTTGTTTACGTTCTTGTGTAATCGACATCGATAATTTCTCCTTAAAATATATAGATTTCTAGTTTTAAAAGAATTCTACGGTGTTAAATTAAATACTCGTAAAGAATTAAAGCAACCTTCATTTAAGCTACCTATTGCAAGCAAAACGCCTTTATAGCGAACCCATAAAAGATTAACGTCTTTTTCATAATCAAATAGGCATTTCTGTCCATATTTAATTTGCTGTGCTTGGCTGTCAGTTGCATCAAGAACCAGGATGTCGTCCAGTATTGCTTCTATCTTTATACTTTTTGTTTCAAGAAATTCTTTTGTAATTTCTTCGGGTGAAATAATATGAATAGCATTTTCTTCTTTAAATATTCCAACCTGAGTACGGCGTAATTCTATCACAAATCCTAAACTTTGCAAGGATAATGCCAAATCTTCTGCTAAAGTCCTTATATAAGTACCTTTTGAGCATTCTACACTATAGGTAGCGGTAGCATTTTTCTCATCAAAATTTAAACATTTTAGATCATAAATAGTTATATTTCTTGGCTTTAATTCTACTTCTTTCCCAACTCTAGCCAATTTATAGGCTCTTACGCCGTTAACCTTAAGAGCAGAAAAAGCCGGCGGTATTTGAGTTATGCTACCGATAAATTTAGAACATACGGCATAAGCTTCTTCTTGAGAAGGGATATAATCTTTTGTTGCTATTACGGTGCCGGCATAATCACCGCTATCGGTTTGCGTTCCGAATTTTACAGTAAAAATATAGGCTTTTTTAGCATCAATTAGTAGCTGTATTAGTTTTGTAGCTTCACCGACCGCAAGCGGCAATACTCCTTCTGCTTCTACGTCTAGAGTACCGGCATGCCCTATCTTAACTTTACCTAGTATTTTTTTTACTATACTAACAAGTTTAGCAGAACTTATACCTCTTGGTTTATAAATATTTAACCAATAATTACTCATTTTAATTTGTATTTTAACTTGACTTAAATTTAGAAAATCTTTAATATATAATTCTAGCCAATAGAGATTTAGGTTAGACCAAATAATGACGATTAACCCAGCTAATATAGAAAATCCTCCCTCTAAAATCAATATATATCTTTCAAAACTTACCGATTACATTTGGCCCATAAAACGCCACGAAGTTTCTAAATTTTTGTTCATCACCTTATTAATGTTCTGTATTTTATTTATCCAAAATTTAATCAGAGCTTTAAAAGATAGTATTGTTACTACTATGATCGGTGCCGAGACTATTTCATTTTTGAAATTTTGGGGAGTAATGCCGTCTGCTTTCTTAATGACTGCTATCTATGTAAAGCTTGTTAATAGGATGAAAGCAGAAAATATATTTTATCTTGTTATATCAATTTTTTTGGCATTCTTTGCTTTATTTGCTTATGTTATTTTCCCAAACCATGAAATATTGCATTTAAGCCCTGTAACTGTTCAAAATTTAACGATAAGTTTACCTAATTTAAAATGGTTTATATTGCTTTTATCGAAATGGAGTTTTTCGTTATTTTACATAATAGCCGAATTATGGCCAAACGTAGTTTTTGCATTACTTTTTTGGCAATTTGTTAATAATATTACTACAGTAGAAGAATCTAAAAGATTTTATCCGTTATTTGGATTACTAAGCCAAACAGGTATTTATTTAGCAGGACAATTTTTAGAAAATCTAAGTAATATTAATGAGTATGTAACTAATAAATTCTCATTGCAATCGTCTTTTCACACGCTTTCTATACAAATTATACTAACTATAGTATTAATTTTAGGCATCATCGCTATTAAAACTTTTTGGCTACTTAATCATAAAATACTAGACAAAGAGCATATGGCATTACTCAAATTTAAAGCAAAGAAAAAATCAATGACTATTGCCGAAAGTTTTCAAATGATTCTATCGTCAAGACATATTAGATTAATTGCAACTTTACTTATTTGTTACGGTATTGCTATAAATTTAGTAGAAGGTCCTTGGAAAGCAGCAGCTACTAAAATTTATAAAACTCCAACCGAATATGCAGCGTTTATAGGAAGTTATTTGAGTTATACCGGAGCATTTACTATTTTATTCGTCGTACTTGGTTCAAATATAGTTAGAAGACTCGGCTGGTTTACGGCGGCTGTTATCACACCTTTAATAGTTTTTGTTACCGGTATATTATTTTTTGCCGTTAATAATTTTGAAGGATTTGCTGGTTTAATAATAGCAAATTTCATTCTAACCGATCCTGCTTTAATTGCTATAACTATTGGTGCTATTCAAAATGTGCTTAGTAAATCAAGCAAATATACCTTATTTGATTCAACAAAAGAAATGGCTTATGTCCCTTTAGACCCGGAAATAAAAATAAAAGGTAAAGCAGCGGCTGATGTAATCGGTACAAAACTTGGTAAATCAGGTAGTGCATTTTTACAATCATTAGTATTTATAATATTACCTTCTGCTAGCTACCAATCTATTTCTGTTTGCTTGATGATTATATTCATAATTACTTGTATAATTTGGCTTTGGGCAACCAAAGAACTCAACAAAGAATATAAAAATTCTATTAAAATTTCTCAATAAAAATATCAGATTTTTCTTGATATTTCTGAAATCCCTATATACTATTTTTGACAGTATAACACAAACTGTGAAAAAAGGTATTATTTAGCTTTAACGTCATTGCGAGGAAATTACGTAGTAATTGACGAAGCAATCCCAGGCAAAATTCCTGAGATTGCCACGCTCCTTTTAGTCGCTCGCAATGACGATTTGAATTACGCCAACGTTTTCACTTACAGTTTGTGCTAATTAATTTTTGATTAAATTAGAGGTTTTATGAGTAAAGACGGTAACCCAGATACAAGTGAATTTGACCCTTTAACAAATAGAGAATTTACAGAAGAAGAAAAGCAAAAGCAGGAACTTTTTTCTCAAACTACACCCCCAGAACTAGAAGCTGATGATGGTATTTTTCAAGCACCGGCTAGCACCTCTACTTCAACGCCTTCAATTAGTGCTTTATCCGGGGGGATATCGGCAGACGGTCAAACATTAGACCCAATAACCGAAGCTATTAGAAAAGAGATTTTAGAAAAGCAAAGAGATATATTAAGAGAATATTTTGCCAATATAAATCCGGAGTTAGCTGAACAAATAGCAAAGGAGGAAGAAGATAAAAAATTCCGTGCTTTTTTAAGTAATCCGGATAATCAAGGGTTAGTTAATAAAGCTTTTGAAGATTCAGATACGAAAAAGAAGCTAGAAGCAGCAGAAATAGCCGGTTATAAAAATGTTCTCTCAACATATAGTGCCGCTAATGGATACCCAGGTGGATTTAAGCCGGTACCGTGGGAAAACCAAATAGGCGCAAGTGATCTTAGAGCCACAGTAGTTAAAAATGATGTAGGTGATGAACTTTGTACTTTAAATGAAAAAACTGTTAAAACTAAGCCTTTTACTGTAGCTAAACAAGACGGTACGCAGGTTCAAATTAGTTCATATAGAGAGATTGATTTTCCTGTAAAACTTGATAAAGCCGATGGGTCGATGCATCTATCGATGGTGGCATTAAAAGCCGACGGTACGAAACCTTCTAAAGATAAAGCAGTATATTTCACTGCCCACTACGAAGAAGGACCAAACGGTAAACCTCTGCTTAAAGAAATAAGCTCACCGCAACCTTTAAAATTTGCCGGAGACGGACCGGATGCGGTAGCTTATATTGAGCATGGCGGAGAAATTTATACACTTGCAGTAACACGCGGTAAATATAAAGAAATGATGAAAGAGGTAGAACTAAACCAAGGGCAGAGCGTTGACTTATCACAAACTATAGCTGAAGATTTAACAAAGGTACAAAATCGATCCCAGGAAACACTACAACCAACAATAACTCCAAATCAAGGGTTGCAGTCATCTATTGAAACGCCTACTACTACTAAAACTACACAAATGCCACAGCCGCAACAAGCTAAATCTTCAGGAATTCCAAATCCACCTTATCCTCTTGGTGATCCTCACGGAATGCCGATGCCGCAACAAGTGAATCCAAACCTCCTTAATGCAGCTACAGCTTTATCAGGCAGCATGCAAGATTTATTAAATTATGTAAATGCAGGTTTAACAAAAGAAACCGACAACAATAAACAAATTGATTTAATTAAAGAAGCAGCCACAGCAATTCTTAATAATGAGAAAAGTGATATTGCTGAAAAGCAGGCTAATATAATTGCTTTAACTGAAAATACGGTCAATACTAAAGACCTTACACCGGACGCAAAAGTAACTGGAGTAAATGCGGTATTAGAAACCATAAAAAATGATCAGAATACCCCAGACCTAGAAAAATCAAAAATGCTTGAAGGTACAGTAGCTATCGCGTTAAATTCAGAAAATCTTGATCCAACACATAAACAGCAAATAGTGGGAAAAGCAACAGAACTTGCTTTAACATTTAATGATGAATTAGATAGATGGACGGCACTTAACGGTCTCAGCGATACAATAATAAATAGTAACCTCCCTGATGAACAAAAAGGGAGTATGCTTATAGGAATGGGCAACAAGATAAACGAGTCAAAACTTACTCCTAAAGAAAAGAGCCAATTAATCGGGGATATATTAGCAAAAGGAAAAGAAGCAGGTGTTTTAACCCAGGAACAACAACAATTGATGCAACAGAATTTAGATAAGATTACGGCAGAACAAACTAAAAATGTCGAAATAGCAGAGGTGCAAGGTATTTTAGCTAACCCTGCATTTAATGCTATCGCTAAAACTGAGGCAATACAAAATGTTACCACAAAGGTTTTAGATAGTCCGATTAAAGCAGAGATAAAAGGTGAAACACTTGAAAATATTACTAAGGTAGTTGCTGAGAGTCCTTTGAACGGTCAAGATAAAGCAGACATTGTTAAAGGTATGGGCAAAGCTATAGCTAGTCATAAAACTATAGCACCTACAGAAAAAATTGCTGCTATAGAATCCGTAGAAAAAGGAGTTGCCGAAAGTATAACAGATTTGGAAGATAAAAAGCTAATGACTAAAGGGTTAGTAGACGGCATTTATGAAGGTAAAGCAACCCCTGAAGTAACTTCTGAACTGACTAAGGCAGTTTCGAGCGGTATCGACAAAAGTACTGCTACACCGGAAGATCAAAAAGCACTTAAAGATGCTGCAATGGAAGCAGCTTTGGAAAGAGAAACTCAAAATTTAAATAAAGATTTATCTCAAGACACAGATTTACATGCTGCAGCAAGAAAGGTAGCTAATGCGTTAAAAGATGTGATTGATCCTATTTTAGAGGCTCACCCTGAAAAAACCGAAGTCTCAAAAAAACAAATTACAGAAAAAACTTCGGACATAGTTGCAGGTATAACTGAAGCATCAAAAGATGTTCCTACACCTGGTGAAAAAGAATTAGAAAAATCTAAAGAATCAGTAGTATCGACAGAAGAAGAAGTTGTGAAAAAAACTTCTGGTATATTAAGTGATATATCTAAGCTTGCAGTTGAGAAAGTCAATAATTTTCGTGCTATGCTTTCTCCAAATGGTAATCTTAAGACCATTGAAGAAAAAAGAGCTGAATCAGAACAGAGAATTGACAAATTAGTTGATGGTTACAAAGACATAGATAAGCAATATGAACCAGAATATAAAAAACAAGAAAAAGAAGGATCCTATAATTCAGAACAAGAATACAAAGCGAAAAAAGATTTTATTGAACAATCTGGATTAGGGGATAACGAAAAGATAAAATTATTAAGTGCTGTAATTCAATATGAAAGAGACAATAATGCTAACAAACCAGGTGTGAACAATAATGTAAAAGAGTTAACGGACAATAGAACTACTCTTGAGAACAAAATTGCCAATCCGGGAAAATCTTCAGGAGAGGTGTATGCAGCTCAAACAAAACCACGCAAGGATACAGGAAGAGTTCCTTAATTTGACATACATGTCATTCCCGCGAAAGCGGGAATCTAAAAAAAAGTAACGTAAATTTTTAGTTTTGAAAATTTATATCATTGATATGTTTTAATTACTGGATTCCCGCTTTCGCGGGAATGACATAGCCGCCATGCGACAATGTCGATCAAGTTAGCTAAGATGACATCTGTTCTAATGAATGATTATTAGGTAGCTGCTTAGTAAAGCTTAATTATGTTCACGAAATTGTATATTTTATACATTAGTTTTTAGTTTTTCTTTTCCAGCTAAACATTTTACTAAATTATTAACGGCTTGTTGTTCTTCCGTGCTATTAATCTTCATAAAATTTCTTGAAACTTCAATACACATACGTTGATGTTGAGTATGTACGGGCTGCGGTTTATTAGCTTCTTCTAACCCTTCAAAGAAATAATCAATATTCCTATCTAAAGCTTCTGCGATTAGTACTAGCCTTCCTACAGAAATTCTATTAATTGCTTTTTCGTATTTTTGTAATTGTTGATGAGTAACATCAATTACTTCAGCAAGTTGTTGACGAGACAACCCCTTAGCGAGTCTTAAAGAATAAATTTTCTTGCCGATAAAACTATCGATTTTTTGTATAATATCGTTTTTTCTACCCATTATCTTCTCCTTGGTTACTAATTATATCTATATTTAAAAATTTTCTTTGAATAAAAATGATATTATCATATATTATTATAAAATATGTGGTTATTAATAATTTTATACCATTAAACTTATCCAATTGTAAGTAGAAATAATACCATAAATTAATATTATACGCAACTATAAAATAACATTTTTTAAGTTTTTTGTAATCATTTGGTAAATAATTATTAAAGAATCGTGCAGGATTACTTCTTATCAATAAAAAATATCATAAGAACTTTAAATATTTTTTAAAAGATAAAATATCAATATCTTATATTTAAAAACTTATTTACTGAAATACTAAGACTGTTAACAAAATAAATTTTAAAACTAATTAAATTACTTTGTTAACAGTCCTATAAATTACAATTTATAAAAAAACCAAATTTTGGTGTATTATAGAAAAATATATAATTAATGCAAGGGAAAATTTCATTTCTATATTAATATTTCAAATCAAAGATAAAGTTAGTTTCATTTTAATTATAAATTAATTATTTACAGCTAGCTTATTTAAGATTAAATATAAAATTAATAATAAAAACTTAAGCTTATAATGAAAAAAATTTTTAATTGTCTTTATGTGGCCTTATTTAGAACAATAGAAGATGATGGCGTTGAACATTCCGGATATATGTCATTTATGATACTTTTATCTATTTTTCCTTTCCTAGTATTTTTATTAGCTTTAACAAGTTTTTTAGGTGCTTCAGAACTTGGTCAAAATTTTATACAAATTTTTCTAGACAGTCTTCCGGAACAAGCAACGGAATCAATAGAAAAGAGAATACGAGAATTACTAAGCGCTCCTCCTCAAAGTTTAATGAATCTCGCCATCGTAGGCAGCGTTTGGACTGCTTCTTCTTTTGTAGAATGTTTAAGAACTATTTTAAATCGTGTATATCAAATAAAATCTCCCCCCCCTTATATAAGAAGAAGATTACTCAGTATTATACAATTTCTTATAATTAGTGCTTTGATTACCTTTACTATGTTTCTTTTAGTGGTGATTCCAATAATATTTACGAAAATTCCGATAATATTAGAGACTATTGAAAAATATAAGATCATTTTAAATTTTATAAGATATTTTTTAATTTTAATTTTATTGTTTTTAGGTTCCTCGTCTTTGTATTATATATTACCTAATGTAAAATTAAATTTCGTTGATGTATTCCCAGGAGCTTTATTAACCGTGATATTATGGATAATAAGCGGCTATTTGCTTTCAACTTATATAGTCTACTACAACCAATTAAATTTAATGTACGGTTCCCTTGGTAGTATAATAGTTACATTAATATTCTTCTATATTATAAATATGATATTTATCTATGGTGCAGAATTTAATTATCTAATGAAAAATTATGAAAATATAGAGTGAAGTGCAGCTTAAAGCACTTCATAAGTATTTAGTTTTACAAAAATAAAATAATTAATTGAAACAATTTCGGCAATTTTATATTTAAAACTTTATATCAATCTTTATTTTAGTTGTAAAAAAACAATTATTTTTTAGATTTAAAATACAAATTATTTAAAAAACTCCGCTTTAAATAACATAAAGCTCTCTTGAGATGATGTCGGTAATGGAGTTAAATTATATTGCGGATCGAAAGCATTACCGTAAATTTTTTCTATTTTTTGGAGAGAATTAGGAGATTTTAAAGCCAATAATATTGATTTTAAAATAGTAAAAATTGCTATATACGGATCAGTTTCGGGAGAAGATAACCGATGTTCTAAACGTTTAGGAAAAGAATTTGGAATTCGTACGGCTACGCTTCTGTTATTTCCACCGTATGATATATGCGTAGGAGCCATAAATTTTTTATTTATCCGTGAATAATCTAGAGTAGTTGGCATAAAAGCGAGTAGGGTGTCTAACATATAGTGACATAGCCCTTGTGCTGCTAAAATTATGTAATAATCATTGAACTCGGAATTAAAATTAATATGAAAATGCATGCTACTACCATAATCATCTAAAAACGGCTTAGGAGAAAAATCTATATAACCGTTTAACTGCTGTGCCATTTTTTTTAAAATAGTTTTAACCTCCAATATATTTTTTATATATTGTATTAAGTTTGCAGAAGGAGGGAGGTCTATTTCAAATTGGTTATTACCTTTTTCTTTTTTTATTTTAGAAATTTTAAATCTAGCTAAGTATTTTCTTGAAAGTATTTCAAATTTAGCTATATCAATATTGGGACTTAAATAAAACTCTATTTCTACGCCTATAATAGGAATTAGGTTATAGTCTTGGTGAAATTGTAGTATTATTTTTTCCAACTGTTTATTTTTTTGTAAACGGTTGGATAAGGTATTGATAAAACTATTATAATTAATATGGGGTATTTTCATGAAAGGATTAATAAACGAATCAATTTATTATAAAATTTTTGATAAAACATTCAATAATTCTAGTCATAGATATATAAAAAAAAATAACTCTATAAATGAAACAGAAATAGTTGAAAACAAGAAATCTATTACTACTTATTTTAAAGCACAAGATATTTTAATTTTAAATCAAGTGCATGGCAACCAAATTGTTAATGCTGATGATTCTATAATTACCGTACCTGAGGCAGACGGAAGCATTACAACTAAAAAAAATTTAGTATTAGCGGTACAATCAGCAGATTGTGTACCGGTACTACTTGCAAGTGGCGACGGTAAAATAATCGGAGCAGCACATGCTGGTTGGAAAGGAAGTATAAATAATATTATCAGTAATATAGTTACTAAAATGACAGAAAAAGGAGCAAAGAATTTAATAGCAATAATAGGACCTGCTATAGCTCAAAGTTCGTATGAGGTTGATGATGAATATTATAAAGCTTTCCTAAGTAAAGATGTTAGCAATAAACAGTTTTTTATAAGCTCAATAAAAGAAAATCATTATATGTTTGATTTACCGGCTTTTGTAGAGTTAAAACTTAAAGAAGCAGGCGTTAAAGATATAAAAAATATTGGTGAAGATACTTACACAAATCCGTTAAAATACCCAAGCAAAAGACGCTCATTTCACTTGCAAGAACCTTATAATGAGAATATATTGTCAGCTATCGTAATAAAATAGGAATTGCTAAATAAATATTGATGGTTTGAAAAAGCTACGTCATTGCGAGGAGACGTTGTTGCATGGATCGAAAAACCTAACCAATGTCATTCCCGCGTAGGCGGGAATCCAGTAAAACCATATAAAAACAAATTTTTATATTCTGTAGTAATATTGAAGTTATTTTTCTAGATTCCCGCCTACGCGGGAATGACATAAACCGGTCTACGCAGCAACACCTGCTCGCAATGACGATATTTATCTTTATTTAGCAATACCAAAATAACTCTTTATTTATCCGGAGTATATTAATGAATCAAGATAAGCCTTACTATCAAATAGTTTATGCACCCAACGATATTTTTAAAAAACAAGCAGAATATATAGACGTTGTTGATGATAATATTCGTACTATTGTAGATAAAATGCTTCAGACTTTGCATATAGAAAGGGCAGTGGGCCTCGGTGCTAATATGGTTGGAATATTAAAGCGTATAGCGGTAGTTGATCTACATGAAAATAATAAATCATCGCCTATAGTTTTTATTAATCCGGAAATAACTTATTTTTCTGAAGAAAAACAAACTTTTATTGAAGGTTCTTTATCGTTTCCAGGCATTGAAGTATCTATTACACGCTCAAAAGCAATCAAGGTAAAGTATCTTGATTATAACGGTAATAAACAAGAATTAGAAGCAGAAGGCTTTTTAGCAACAGTGATTCAGCATGAAATAGATTATTTAAACGGCAAAACTTTCTTAGATCATTTATCAAAACTTAAGCGTGATACACTCCTTAAAAAGATGCTAAAGCACATAAAACTCCATCCTCCTCACGTTCACGGTAGCGGTTGTCGGCACTAAGGCTATAAAAAAATTGACAATGATATATAATTTTATTACAATACGATTAATTAATTTTAATAGTTTAACATGTTAATTAATGGTCAACCGGTAGTAGGTACTACACAAGAAATATTACAACAACTATCTGAGTTACCATCTAGCTTTACAGATAATAATAGATGGACTAAAGATAATTTTGAAAGAGGAAGCACAGCTTCAGACTTGTATTCTAAAGCTTTTAGTGCTAATTCATCAATAGAATTAGCAGAAATTAGCACTAAACTACCTTCATTAATCAAAGAAAACTCATATACTACTTTTTTTGCATATAATAAAATTGGTGAAAAGTATAGTGAATTAGGCGATAATCAAAAAGGAATAGAAAACTGTACTGAAGCTCTGAATATTGCCTTAAATTCTAGATCAGTCTATCATGCGGAAATACCACAAGATTTAATAACTAAAATATATTCAAAACAAGGTAATTTAGAAAAATATAAAATAGACAACGAGAAAAACCTAAAACAAAGTATAGAAAGTAATGATAAAATTCTAGAACTAAAATCAAATTTAGCTCTTGGCTCTATTTATAAATCACAAGGAGATCATTTTAAAGCTGTTGAACATTATAATAAATCTTATATTTTATTTCATAATAAAGTAGATTATGATGCTCAATTAATAGAACAAAGAGAGTCTGGGATCTCTGATAAAGAAAAAATAGGTACTCATCTTGTAACGGCATGTATAGTGGTGATTGTTCAAGACCCAGAAACTAAAAAATCGGTATTAGGTCATATTGATTTGAACACTAATGTAAATACAGCAATTACCCAAGATTTATTAACTAAATTTCCAAAAGATAAAAAACTAAATGTTTATCTAATGGGAGGAGAAGATTCAGACTCTTCTAAGTATAATTCTAATGATAACCTTAAGAAAGTAATTGATGAATTAAAAGAATTTCCAAATATAGATATAAAATCTGCCGATATATTGGATAAACATAAATCTCCTGCCATTGTCTTTGATCCTCAAACAGCTCAAATAGAATATGCAACACCGGGAAAAAGAACTAAAGATCAATCATTAAGACTTCAAAGGTTATATCTTGAGAAAGATCCACAAGGTTTACATGAGGCATTTGATTTTACAATTAGCAAAGAAATAACACCTATAAACTTGTCTACTGAAGAGCAAGAGAAACTAACAAATTACTATTTTTCTTCTAGGTTATTACCTAAGTGGGCAAAGATAAAAAATATTTTAGGAGAACTAAGTTTTACAAAAATGAGTTATACCACTTATAAAACTGAGCAAGAAACTGTTGAACTTTTTTGGAATGAAAATCCAGATTTTGTAAAGAAGATTTTTAAAGAACAAGTAAAAAACTATGTAGATGATCAATCTTCTATATCTTCATCGGATAAACAACAAATATTAGATAATATTAATGACGTTCTTAAGGATTCAAAGGTTACTCCTTCAAAACTTTTATTAGAGTTTAATGAATTAAAATCAAACCCTGCAGAATTTGTAAAATTAAACAAAATCAAATCTTTAGTTAAGAATATTGATTTAAGTGAAAATCTGAAGTCAACATCTACATCACAAAAACCTTTAAACTCTAATAATAAAGATACAAATAATAAGAACACAGGATGGACAAGATGAAAATAGAAGTTAAATCTAGGGAATATAAAATTTGTAGTATGCAAGATAATAGTGTACTTTTTTCTAATGAACTAAATAATGAAATTTCCTGCAGTTTCTTTTCAGTACAGTTAGGAAAAGTTGTACTAGCTCGTGCTATTAATAAACAACAATTAAGAGAATTAATAAAAGAATTAAACCCTGACAGTATTATAAAAAATGATTTAATTCAAGTAAGAATTATTGGAGGTGATGAATCTCAAGAATCTCATAAATATTTAGAATCATTAATTAGTTGGTTAAAAGAAGTAGATAATGATACTAATATTATTAATATTATAGCCTTAGATACTTGCTCTCGATTTCATCCTAATTCTTTTGAGCTTAATTGTTATCACGGGGAAATAAGAGCTTTATAATACAAATAGCAAATTACTTTTGTCATTTGCTATTGATGATTTATAGTAAAGGTAATACAAGATATTAAATTTAAAGCTGCAAGAATCATTTATAATCACATCTTCACAAGTCGTAGCCAAGCTTCCCAGTCACGTTTGCCTAAATCTTCTTCAAACGATAATAAATCTTTTACCGTCTGCTTACATATTTCTATGGAAGGTACTATAAGCTCTTGTTGTTCTTTAGAATTTAGCAGCACCTGCGTTTTACAAGCTTGTTCTAAATGGTAAGTATAAAACATAGCTTCATGAATAGTTTTACCGCAGGTAATAGCACCGTGATTACGAAGTAACATCGCGTAATTTTGCTTAAGGTCATTAACAAGCCTACTACTCTGTTTATCGGCATCTAGCACTAGAGAATTATAATCATGATATGATATTCTATCATAAAAATGTAATGCCCACTGGCTGATTGGTAAAAGCCCGCATTTTAAAGCAGAAACCGCTATGCTTGCGGGAGTATGATAATGAAAAATAGCAGAAATATCAGGGCGTGCTTTGTAAATACTGCCATGAATAAAATAGCCGGTTTTATTATATTGATATTCTTCCCCTTCTAAAATTTTTCCGTCTAAACTAACTTTTAAAAGATTCTCTGTAGTTACTTCTTCAAACCTTAGTCCAAAAGGATAAATATAGTAAAAATTAGCATCTTTAGGTCTTGCGGATAGATGCGTATAAGTATGGTCATCCAGTGATAAATACACCATTATTCGGTAAGCGGCAGCTAAATTATATTTTATATCCATTTTAGTAGTTTTATCTCATTTCATTGGGGTGTTGGCCTCATTAATGTCATTCCTGCGAAAGGGCGTTGTTGCATGGACCGGTAAAATCCACTGTGTCACCCCGTGGCTTGACCACGGGGTCCAAAAATAATAAAAAATACTAATAATATTAGTATTTTTAACTGGATCCCGCGATCAAGTCGCGGGATGACACTGGAAAAACTGGTCCACGCAACAATGCCTACGCGGGAATGACATTAATATTTAAAAGGAGCGTATACTGCTTCCCTTTCTGTTTCTATAATCGCTTCTTTAGGAGCTTTTATACATTCTTGTAAAGATTTTTTACCTAAATACGGTGCTAGATTATAATTTAATATATAACATTGTAAATTATCTTTCTTACCGCTAAAGTTAAATTCAATTTTGTTGCCTTGTTCTAATAGTTTTTTAACCTCTGTCGTGTGTCGAATAAAAATTCTTTGTTCTAAGTTTAAGTATTTGATTCTTAGTATATTTTTTACTACGGAAAATGTAGAAATAGTAAGGAGCAGAACGAATATAAACAACTCTTTATTACTTTGCTTATTTAAGAAAATACTATCTTTAACATATGCAGCTGCAATCATTCCGATAGCTATAACATAACATCCTAGATATCTAAGTAACGATGCTCCTCTAATTGCCTCCTCATAACTAAAGTTAAAGAAATATAAATATAACCGCCACAAAGCAAAGATTATAAAGCAAGCAAACGTACTTATCAGAAAAAATTTATACTCTTTCAGCAAATCCGGTTTATATTTACGAATTCCATACCATGCCGCTATACAAATAGTATATACAACTAAACTCCCTTCCTTTACTAGAAATAACAGAAGAAATTTGCCGTAATTTAGCAATAATGATCTATGCCGGTCATTAAAATTTTCAGCAATATATACTAACTTGCTAAGACTATGTTCGCCTCTGTCAAAAAAATCATGAGTATTTTTAAAATAGCTCATCCAGATAAAATTACATAGAATCGGTAAGATAAGTAGTATCAGATATACAATATAATCGCTTGATTTTTTAGGTTTTTTATAAAAAATTGTATAGTGAGCTATAAGAATTATCGAAGCAAAACTTGCAAACCATGTTCCAATTTCCCGAAATAAAGGAAGCAATATTGTGATAGGTAAAATAAGCAACAATGCCTTTTTCTTGTCTTCCTCAAGGATATAAATTGCAAAAATAGCTCCGAACATTAAGCTGATAGTACTGTCGTTATATATAGAGCGAATTCCGGTCGTGTATAATACTACGCTGCAAAGTAAAAGCGAAAACAACACACCGGTTTGCCATAATTTCTTATTTGCAGCAAGAGGTGCTAAAAATGCTAAATGTAGTAAGAAATGAGCAAATAATACATTACCATCCGAATAGCCTGAAAGTGAAAGCATAAAATAATGATAAACGGCAGCACCTCTTGGATAATGGGCGTGAGTAGTAATGATAGAAGTTAACGAGTTTTGATTTTCAAAAACACCGAAATATAGCAATTCTCTAGTAAATATCCCCCAGTGCGAAAAATCATCATAAGCATGCAGCGATGCTTCTCTTGTATAAAGAAAAAATATGAAGAGTAGTAAAGCAAATATGATAATTTCAATTATATTTTTTCTGAATTCCCGCTTTCGCGGGAATGACATGAAGGGTGAGGATGACATAAAGGACGGGAATGACATGAAAGCTAAAAATATACCGATGAAATAACATATATATGTTGCAGTCGGTAATAGCTTTAACATAGCAAAACAATATAAAATTGATACTAATATGCTGATTGTTACGGGAATAGCAAAAGTCAATTTTGTTTTGAAATATTTAGCAAAAAAAGACGAGAACCCAAAAAGGCTTAATATCGGTATTATAATCATATATTTTTTAAAATAATAAATTTAAGTATTCTACCCAACAAGTATAAAAATGTAAACCTTGCAATTTCTTAAAAAAAGTTTATAGTACTTAATTTCTTAATAACTAATTAACTTAATTTGAGTAGATATATGGGGAAGAAACAAGTTAAAAAGGTAGCAAGTGCTAGTAATACTAGTGTTAGTAATTTTTCAGTTAAAGCAAATGAAAAACTTTTGAAAGAAGAAATACAATTTTTGATAAATGATCCCATAAGTAGAGATAAATTAATTACGGTAGCTATAAATAGTAAAGATTTACGCATTCTTGAATTATTTTCTAAAAACGACGGTAAATTAACTGCACCGGAAATATCAAAACATTTTGAATTTATTGCAGCAAGCGACAGAGTAGATCTACTAAAATATTTTATAGAAACACTAAAATTAGATTTTAAAAAACCTGTAGATGGTTTAAATCCAATATCTATGCTTCATTTTTCTGCAATGTATGGAGCTAAAAACTGTACCGAATATCTTCTTAGTAAAAAATTTGATATAAATCAACCGGACGGTGGTAATTATTTACCGGTGGAATACGCAATATTATCTAACCATACAGACATCGTAAAGCTACTTATACAAAAAGGCACTAAAATAGATGAGCATGTAATTAGTAATTTAGCAATCGCATATAAGGCTAAGCATGATGAGGCTACTAAACTATTAGATGCTATACCTAATAATTTGATAAAGTTAGATAGTTACCTGCTATATGAAAAAGCAAGAAATCACCCAAGTATAAAAAACGACACTAGCTTATCTAATACGACAAAAGCAAATTATGCTAAGTTTTTAGAAAGATTAAAAACTATAGAAGAAGATGTGCAGCTGAGATCTAATTATTATAAACTTATATTAGGTAAAGAATATCACCTACTTCCTAAAGTAATAGAAATTCAGCAACAATTTATTAACAGTAAAATTAGTTCTATATCCGAATATCAAGATGAAAGTAGAAAGGATATTTTGCGTAATATATCTGATACAATTGTATCAGCCATTAATGTTCATAAAATTTTTAAATTTAATGAAAGACCGGAATTAGAAAATTATATTATAGAAGTTTTAGAAAAAAATAAAAATCTTTCAAAAATTTTTTCAGATGTATTATTGTTGTTCTGTTCACGTTTGATGCAAGAAGTTTATGACCAAGGTGATAATTTAAGGAGTATAAAATATGCTAAAATAATTGAAGAAAATTTATCTACAGCAAAAGCTTTGTCAAAAGAGGATCAAGTTAAGGCTTTTAATAATTTAGGAATTGTTTATTCTAACTTTAATTCTTTGAAAGCACTGGATTATCTATCTAAAGCAGAGCAATTAGATCCTAGCCAGAGCCAGAGCATAATAGTAAACAAACATAATATTTATCTTAATACGTTACATAATCCAAATGCAGCTATTGCAGAAGCAGAAAAAATAACAGATAACGATCTTAAATCTTTATTGCTAATAACAACTTATTTAACATTACCTAACTCACAAAACCTAGAAGCATTTAACACTATATTGGCGAAGTATAATTTTGATAAATTATCCCTTAATAAATTTAATAATGATTCTTCAAAAAGCCAATTATATTATAATATACAAGCCAAGCAATATACATATAACGGACAGTTTGAATTAGCTTATAGTGCCTATGACAAAATATTAAAGCAAGCAGTAACGACAAATAATAACCAGTTATTTTATGATACAACGCATAATTGTTTGGTATCATTTTTAAAACAAAAAGATTTTACTAATGGATGTAAATTTTTAAATAAAATATATCAAAAATATCCTGCCATTTTAGCTAATCATAATATTTTAGCATTAAAACACCTAGAACTTATTTTTTATAATTCGAATGATCAATATTTAAACAAATGCGACAAAATTTTAGCAGATATTAAGTCGGAAGTGCTTATAGATAAAAAATGGGTAGAGTTTATTGTTGCAGCTTATAGCAGCAAATTTTATCAGGCAAATTCTAATCAACAAGTAAAAATTTATATACAGAATATAGAAAAATTATATGGTGATTCTTTAAATAATTCTGAAATACCGGCTGAAACTAAAGAGCGACTTCTATATTTGATAAAAGAAGGAACATTTATACAAGCTATATTAAGTAGTAATGAAGATCATTTACTTAACGAAGTTCCTATAGAATCTACACCAAAAGAAACAGAAATAATTGAAACCTCTACGCTTTCTTCCGATAAAATGATATATGAGCCGTTTGTAAGATCAGTATCTGAAGCACCGAAGGATAAAGATAGCTTTAAAAAAATAGAAGCAATAATAAACGCAGAAGATCATGCTGCTCTTATTCAGTTTGATCAAAAACTAGTTCAAAAATATTTTAAATATAAAAAAGAAAAACTACACAAACAACAAGTACAAAAATTACTTGGGAGTAAAAAGACAATTTCATGGCATATTGATGATGGAGTAGATTTTACGACAAAGTCAGAAGAAGTTATCAAGGTTAAGAAGGATTGGTATGCAGTAATTGATTCTAACCTAAAACTTGAAAAGGTAACATTTGATATATTTACTAATGCTCTAAAAAAGGGTGTTGTTCATAGAAGCGAAGGGGAAAACGGAGTAAAATTCTTTGGTGATAAAATAGAATTAAAAATTGATCAAGATAGCAGGTTATATCCTAGTATAGTATATCGAAACGGCGATAAACATCTAATCATATTTGATAAAGAGGGTAATCATAATGCTATTAAAGATGCCGATGAATATACAATAATACCGGTAGGTGATTCTAGTAATCTTATAGGTGAGTTATCAACATTTGAAATGCCGGTTTAGGAATCCTACGGGGTATTATTGCGTAGCTTGAAAAACGCCTTCTATGTCATTCCTAGCTCAGCATTGTTGCGTGGATATAAAAAAGCACTCGGTGTCATACCGTGGCTTGACCACGGTATCCAGTTAGAAAATTAGTATTTCTTATTGTTTTATGGATACCGTGGTCAAGCCACGGTATGACACCAGAAAGTACTGGATTCCCGCCTCCGCGGGAATGACATAAAACGATCACGCAACAACACCTTTATCACCCATGTTTAATTTTAGCTTGTGCTGCGGCAATCCTTGCTATAGGGATTCGGTATGGAGAACAAGAAACATAGTTTAAATTCATTCTATGGAAAAATTCTATAGAGGCAGGGTTTCCTGCATGCTCCCCACAAGCACCGAGTTTTAAATTAGCATTACTGCTTTTTCCTCGTTTTATAGCAATTTCAATTAATTCTCCTACCCCTTCTTCATCTAGAGTAGTAAACGGATCAGATTCAAAAATCTTTTCTTCTAAATAATAAGGTAAGAACGAGGCTATGTCATCTCTAGAGATTCCATAAGTAGTTTGAGTTAAATCATTAGTACCAAAGCTGAAATAGTCAACTTCTTTGGCTATTTTTTTACTACTAAGTGCTGCTCTCGGTAGCTCAATCATAGTGCCGAGGCTAAAAGAGAATTTATGTTTATAATTTTTTTCTAATTCGTGGATTATCTCATAAATATCAATTTTAAGCTTTTTTATCTCTCCTACATTACTAATCAGAGGAATCATTAGCTCTAAATTACACTCTATATTTTCTTTTTTATGTAGTTCAAAAATGGCTGTAAAGATTGCTTCAACTTGCATTTGGTAAATTTCCGGTGAACATATACCAAGGCGGCACCCACGATGACCAAGCATAGGATTTACTTCATGCATAGCATGAAGACGCTGATTAATCATAGATAAAGGTAGATTTAAGCTACTGGCTAGATTTTTTTTGTCTTCTTCGGTGGTAGGTAAAAATTCATGTAGCGGCGGATCAAGTAATCTAATATTTACTGGTTTGCCTTTCATTACTCTGAATAAAGCTTTAAAATCTTCAGTTTGCAGAGGTAATAATTTCTGCACGGCAAGCTTTCTTCGATCTATGTCAGGAGCAATAATCATTTCCCTTACTAAAGGAATTTTATTTTTATCAAAAAACATATGTTCGCTACGGCACAAACCGATACCTTGAGCTCCAAACTTTACGGATACTAAAGCATCATTAACCGTTTCTGCATTTGCACGAACTTTTAAGCTACTAATTTCGTCTGCCCAATCTAAAATTAACTTTGATTCCTCACTGAAAGTAGGTTGAATTAATGGCATTTCCCCTAAGAAGACTTTACCGCTACCTCCATCAATCGTTATAACATCACCTTGTTTAATAATTATGTCACCCACACTTAATGTTTGCTTCTTCTCATCTACTAATAAATTAATTGTGCCGCAAACACAAGGTTTCCCCATACCTCTTGCCACAACTGCGGCATGAGAAGTCATTCCCCCTCTAATAGTTAAGATACCTGCAGAAACATGCATCCCGTTAATATCTTCAGGGCTTGTATCATGACGTACTAAAATTACTTTATGGTGATGAGATAATTTTTCGGCATCATAAGGCGAAAATACTGCAATACCGGTTGCAGCACCTGGAGAAGCAGGAAGGCCCTCGGCAATAGAAATAAGCCCCTTACTATAATCAATTCTTGTATGTAATAATTGATTTAATGATTCCGGATCAATTCGCATTAAGGCTTGTTCTTTAGAAATAAGCTTTTCTTCCACCATTTGTACAGCAACGTTAATAGCCGCAATGGCTGTTCTTTTTGCAGTACGTGTTTGCAAGATATATAATTTATTATTTTCTATAGTGAATTCTATATCCTGCATATCTAAGTAATGTTCTTCAAGCTTTTTCGCAATTTGTGATAACTCATTAAACACTTTTGGCATCATTGCTTGCATAGAGTTTGAATCATTTGCAATAATAGACATAGGTGTTCTAGTTCCCGAAACTATGTCTTCACCTTGAGCATTTATCAAAAACTCCCCAAAGAGCTTTTTTTCTCCTGTAGAGGGTGACCTAGTAAAAGCAACTCCCGTAGCTGAAGTTTTACCTAAATTACCGAAAACCATAGCTTGGATATTGATAGCCGTACCAAAGTCCTCCGAAATATTATTGATTTTTCTGTATATAACCGCTCTATTACTCATCCATGAATGTAGCACCGCTTTAATTGCCGATTCTAATTGTTCATAAGGATTATTAATTAGTTGCTTAGTATACTTAATATACAACCGTTTGAAATCATCAATAATTTTTTCTAATAGTTCTACAGTAATGTCGCTATCTTTATAAATATCAGCTTGAATCTTGTGTTTTTCGTAAATTTGTTCAAATAAATCACTAGGTATAGATAATACCGTTGAGCCGTACATTTCTAAAAATCTTTTATAACTATCAAGAGCAAATCGTTTATCACCGCACGAATCAGCAAGAGCATTACACACTTCGTTATTCATTCCAAGATTAAGGATAGTATCCATCATTCCAGGCATTGAAACCGTGGAACCCGATCGCACCGATAATAACAAAGGATTGCTTGTACTGCCGAAAATTTTACCGGTAGTTGTTTCAAGATTTGTAATAGCATTTTTTAAGTCATTTTGAAAATTTTTAGGAAAGTTATTATTGTGGGTATAAAAGTAATTACATAGCTCCGTAGTTATTGTAAAACCATCCGGAATAGGTAGTTTTAGGTTAGACATTTCGGCAAGACCGGCACCTTTATTACCTAGTATATTTTTCATACCAGCGTTTCCATCACTACCATTACTGCCAAAATAATAAATTAATTTTTTCATATCATATATCAAAATTTGCTAACAATATTATGTGTTTAGGAGCATTAAACCATATTTATACAGTATGAAAAACATAGTAGCAACGTTAAATTAAGAATATCTTTAATAAAATAGTTGAAATTTTAAATTTATTAATAAATTTGTTATTATACTTATTAAGTTAATTGAATTTCTTCTAAATGTTATTGACTAATTTAAGAAAATTGACCATAATTCTAAACGGTCGTGCAGTTGCGTGGTGATATAGCAAAACTATAGGCCACGAGGAAAGTCCGGACTCTATAGAGGTATGGTGCCGGCTAATCTCCGGCGGAGTATTAATTTACTTTAGGGAAAGTACCACAGAAAATATACCGCCAAGTATGAATACGAAGATCAACTTCAAAAAGAGCAAGGAATCCACAAGGCGAGGATCGCAGCGTATACTTAATACGTGAGAACCGTAGCTCTTGTAGGATGACGTAGCCAATTTTTGAAGTTGATTGAGTATTTTTGGTAAGGGTGAAAAGGTACGGTAAGAGCGTACCGGTAAGTTGGTAACAAATTACGCATGGTAAACCCCACCAAGAGCAAGATCAAATAGGCGTTACAGAACTCAATATTGTAAGTTCCCGGGTTATCTCTAACCGGCTTGTAATGCGGGTAGATCGCTTGAGGTAAACGGTAACGTTTATCCTAGATAAATAACTGCAATGAATTTAATTCATACAGAATCCGGCTTATAGACCTTTTTAAGTTTTATATAAATCCTTATGTAAAACTTAATCATAAATCATACAGAAACTAGCTTTGTGTCATTCCCGCGTAGGCGGGAATCCAGTAGAAAATAAAATTTTTATTTTTACAACATATTAAACCTGTTTATTATTAGATTCCCGCCTACGCGGGAATGACATAGAACAATTTAATGAAAAAGTTATATCATTATCCTATTTGTCCTCTTTCAAGGCAAGCTCGTGTCTTTTTAAAAGAATTAGATATAGAATTTACTACGATTAAAGAAGATTATTGGCAATTTAATAAAGAATTCTTAAAGATAAGCCCGTCAGGAACTTTACCTGTTTTAGAAGAATCATACGGCTTATTCGTAATAGGAATTTATCCTTTTGTCGAATATCTTAATAGCAAATATCCGAATTTTAATTTTTTAGATGAAGATATTGATATTTGTACCGAAATTAGACGATTATTTTTTTGGTTTAACGATAAGTTTTATCGTGAAGTTACCAAAATTATCATCGATGAAAAAGTTATAAGATCAATTGCTAAAATGAGCAGCCCAAGAACCGAGTTTTTACGTGCCGCAAAAAATAATTTAAATTATCATTTAGAATATATAACTTCCTTACTAGAAAGAAGGAGCTATATCGCATCGGACTCACTCACTATTGCCGATATTGCCGCAAGCTGTCACTTATCGGTACTAGACTATTTCGGTGAAATTTATTGGGATAAATGGACACTTATCAAACATTGGTATTCACTAATTAAATCAAGACCGGCTTTTAGGTTATTATTACAAGATCGAATCCCAGGTTTTACCCCTCCGAGCTATTATACAGATTTAGATTTTTGAATTTTAATTATTGACAGCAATCTTATATCATTCTATTTAGTTATTTACTTTAAAAATAAATTATGAGGTAGCTTATGCAACTTAATTCAATTTCTTTTCCTTTACTCAAACAAAGAACTCTTGAAGTATTTTTAGGTGTGGCTTTGCTTGCAATTTGTTCACAAATAACAATACCTTTTAAACCTATTCCCGTAACGTTACAAACCATTGCAGTGCTATTTATCGGACTTACTTACGATAAAATTACTGCTCCTTTGACAATGTTATGTTACATTACTATAGGCGTTATGGGAGCACCTGTTATGATGAATTATTCAGGAGGACTCGCTAAATTAACAGGACCTACTGCTGGATATTTGGCTGGTTTTCCAATTGCTGTATATGTCATGGCAAGCTTAAAAAGTAAAGCTTTTACCGCTAATAAATTCTTAAATCAGTTTATTTTATGTTTAATCGGTAATGCTATAGTTAGCGGACTCGGCTGGCTGTGGTTGTCTAAATTCTTAGGATTAAAAGAAGCGTTTTATAGTGGTGTACTATTTTTCATTGTACCCGGTATAATAAAGTCAATATTACTAGTTGGGCTTGTCAATATAGTAAAACCAAAGACTCAATGAACTTCAGTATTGCCTAAAAACAGTTAATCTAAAGTTTCGATGTCATTCCCGCGGAAGCGGGAATCCAGTACTTTTAAGCTTTTTAAAAGCTCGATTTATCTCGCTTTATCATGGATTCCCGCTTCCGCGGGAATGACATCGAGTAGGTTTTTCAAGCCATGCAAAAACACCAACTTTCATTCATGAAAAAAAACAGTAACAAATGCTAATGCCGCATTTTCCAGTGCCGACTCGGAATTGGAAAAATCAAATCAAATATGATTTAGAGAATATTAAAGGACTTTTAAAAGCTTTAGGTGATCCTCATTTAAGGCTTCCTCCCGT
>DYDV01000072.1 GCA_020404465.1 Rickettsia endosymbiont of Omalisus fontisbellaquei | reverse complement strand
ATTGTGAGCACGCCAAGCTCCATCAAGTATAACTTGTGCCATTATAAAACACATTATCGGTTTATAACTTTGGGCAAGTGTAATTTTTTCGTTTTGAGTAAACAGATCAAGTAAAAGCTTTACAGCATAATTATATAAAATAGGATAAACACCATTTGCAAACGGTGCCATCATCATAATAAGATACCAATATTTATATGGCTTTATAACGGACCATAAAAAAGAAATAGGGGTAGTTTGTATTTTCATAAGTTGAGAAATGTATGTCATTCTTAGCTAAAAGCAGAAAGGCATTGTTGCGTGGATACCACCCCGTCATTGCGAGCAGTCGCAGACTGCGTGGCAATCTCATGAAATAATAACAAACTCCTGAGATTGCTTCGTCAATTTACTATGTAAATTTCCTCGCAATGACGCTAATCTTAAAGATACTTCTCATTTTCTTCCTTAACTAGGGCTATCAATTGCTCTACCGATAAGACTTCCTGCTCAGTAGTTCCGAGTCTTCTAATTGTTACTTGTTTATTTTCTTTTTCTTGCTTACCAATTACCGCAATCATCGGTACTTTTTGATTAGAAAACTCACGAATTTTATAATTAATTTTATCGGGAGAGATATTAATATCCGTCCTTACACCATTATCAATTAAAGCTTTTTGTACTTCCAAAGCGTAATCATTTAAATCACTGGTGATGGTCGCCACAGCGACCTGTACAGGTGCAAGCCAAAGCGGAAACTTGCCTGCATATTCTTCGATCAATATACCGATAAAACGCTCAAGTGAGCCAAGTATCGCTCTATGAAGCATTACGGGTCTTTTTTTCTCACCGCTTGCTGCAATATAGCTAGCATCGAGTCGCTCCGGCAATACAAAATCCATCTGCAATGTACCGCATTGCCATTGCCGCCCTATCGCATCAGTTAACACAAACTCTAGCTTCGGTCCATAAAATGCTCCCTCACCTGGGTTTAGCGTATAGGTAAACCCGGCTTTTTCTACTGCTTCTTTCAAAGCATTCTCAGCTTTATCCCAAACTTCATCACTTCCTGCCCGAGTTTCAGGACGATCAGAAAATTTTACCTTTATATCGGTAAAGCCAAAATCCTTATAAACTTCAGTAAGTAACTTACAAAAGCTAACTGTTTCCTCGGTAATTTGTTCCTCAGCACAAAATATATGAGCATCGTCTTGCACTAAGCTCCGCACTCTCATTAAACCGTGCAAAGCACCAGACGCCTCATTACGATGGCATAACCCAAACTCTGACATACGAAGCGGCAAATCACGGTAACTCTTGATACCTTGTTTGAATATCTGCACATGGCAAGGGCAATTCATCGGCTTCAAAGCAAGCGTCTTGTCATCTGTTTCTAACGCAAACATATCATCACGAAATTTTTCCCAATGTCCTGAAGCCTCCCACAGGCTCTTATCAACTAAAACAGGAGTCTTAACCTCAGTATAGCCGTTTTTACGAATCTTTTTCCTAATATACTGCTCAATTGTATTATATATACTCCAGCCTTTATCATGCCAAAATACCATTCCTTGGGCTTCTTCTTGGAAGTGGAATAAATCAAGCTCTTTCCCTAGTTTTCTATGATCACGTTTTTCAGCTTCTTCAAGCATAAATAGATAATTATCTAACTGCTCTTTCGTAGCCCACGCAGTACCGTATATACGCTGTAACATCTCATTACGACTATCACCTCGCCAATAAGCTCCCGCAACTTTCATCAACTTAAAATGCTTAACAAAACTCGTGGAAGGAGCATGCGGACCTCGGCATAGATCAATAAAATTACCTTGCTTGTATAAAGTAATTGGCTCACCTGCTGGTATTGAAGCAATTATTTCGGCTTTATAATGTTCTCCTATCGATTTAAAAAATTCTACAGCCTCATCACGATCCCATAGCTCTCTAGTAATTTTTTCATTTCGCTTGACTATTTCATACATTCTTGCTTCTATCATTGCCACATCATCCGGCGTAAATGGCTTATCCTTAGCAAAATCGTAAAAGAAGCCGTTTTCAATTGCAGGACCGATAGTTACCTGAATATCAGGAAATAATTCTTTAGCAGCTTCAGCTATAATATGAGCTGCATCATGCCTTATTATCTCAAGACATTCAGGATCTTTTGCAGTTAAAATACGAAGCTTGCAATCATTCTCAATTACGGTACTTAAGTCTTTAAGCTCGCCGTTTATTTCGGCAACCATTGCTGCTTTAGCAAGTGACATTGAAATTGCATTTGCTACTTCAAAAGCCGTAACATTTTTTTCAAACTGTTTTACACTCCCATCGGGAAAGGAAATATTAATCATTTTTTATTCTAACTTATTTTTTCTTCAAATTTTTTACTTGTATACCTTAATATGTCATTCCCGCGTAGGCGGGAATCCATTACTTCAAAGCTTTTTAAAAGCTCGATTTATCTCGCTTTATACTGGATTCCTGCTTTCGTAGGAATGACATCCAGGTCTATTTGAGCCATGGCATTCATAAATTCTAATACTCTTGCATCACTAAAAATCTGATCTATAGTTTTATCGTTAATAGTTAGCCCGGCATCTTTACCTTTTATATCAACTACTAAAGATTCACCGTTTTTTAATTCAGAGTTTTTACTAAAAGCTTCTATTACTCCAAAACCGTATTGCTTTATTACTGAAGTTTGTTTTCCTAGATTTAAAGTAAATTCCTTAGAACTTTCTATTTTATTAAGCACCGGTACAATAGCATTATTAGTATAATTCACAAAATTATTTATAAACGCATTTGGATCCGATAATTTTATTACGCTTTCTAGATTCAGAGGATTCTCTAAATTAGGCATATCAATATCAATAGCAAAATTGAAATCATCCATTACAAGATTAGTTTCACCGGTTAATTTTTTTGCTTCAGGGTCAAACTCACCTTTTAAATTAAATTCGGAATTATTTATTTTTGCAAAAACACCCATTACTTTTTCCCCATCTTCTTGAGTAATAGGGCTAGTTAGTTTAAAAATTTTGTCTAACTCGGCTCTTTTGTTTAAACCATTACTAAAGTAGCTTCCTAAAGCTTCAATCGCCGTCTTTTGATATATCTCCGAAGGTTCTATAGTAGATTTAATATTTAAAGCAAAATCAAAAACTTTATCTTTTTCTATATTTAATTTGTATAAATTACTTTCTATTTTCCCTTTTCTTTCAATATCGCAAGCAAATAAAAACGGCTTACCTTTTACTAATTCGCCTAATATTTGCATAAAAATAACGGCATTCATATTCTCATCTTGCTTTTGATCTAGAGAAAAATTTTGAATTAATAATTTTCCAAGAGCCACTAACTCATCGCTATATTTAAGTTTTAATTGGCTACTATAAGTAGTCGGCACATTTAATATTTCCAACTTTGCTAAATCATATTCAAATGAATCAAAATTAGCATCTTCTCCTATTTTATCTCTTAAAAATTTAAAAACTTTATCAGATAAATTTTTACTATAGTTTTCAGAAATGAAAGAAACTGTGCTTTTCCCATCCAAGGTTAACAAATTAAGATTATCAGACGTTTTAGTGTTAGTGATTACAGCATTACTAACATCATTCTCTGATAATTTTTCTGCACCTTTAGAACTATAATAAGCTGATTTATTATCATTCACGCTTAATTTCCAATAATCAGGTTCTCTATTAAACAAAGACTTTCTAAACCAAATTGTTGTATGATGATCGGGAGAATAAAAAATATCTTCTTCATCTTGAGCGGTAGTAATTTTTACATTATTTCCGTAAGAATCAATTTTTGTAATATTTAAAAACGGTATGTGCCTAATAACTACTTCGTCATAATAAAAATCTATAGGTTTTAACATTACTTTATTTAAAGTAATACTAAAGCTATATTTATTAACTTTTATTGTATCATAAGTTATATATTCTTCATATTTATCAAGGATAGAGATAATATTCTCTTTACTTTGATGTTCAAATTTATAGGCAGCATATCCCCACCCTACTAAGATTAAAACTAAAAAGCTTATTATAATAAAACGTATTTTCATCTTTTCTACTGTAAAAAATTATTAAAAACTAAAATGTTGTTCCTGCGTAGGTAAGTTTTCCGATGTCACCCCGTGGCTTGACCACGGGGTCTAGTCTTTTTAAATTTTTTTTGGATACCGCAGGTACAAGCTACTAGATGACACCAAGTGCGTTTTTCAAGTCCAAAATAACATATGCCACTTAAAAAATATATTTATTTTTCTTTTAAACGATCAGCTATTAACTGATATGATTCAAAAGCTTTATTCGGCTCGTTTTCAAGCAATTCAAAACCCAGCTTCTCATTACTATTAATATGCCACAATCTACAATTATCCGGACTAATTTCATCAGTTAACATAATGATAGATTCTTCACCGTTAAATACACGTCCAAATTCTAATTTACACTCAACAAGCCGAATCCCGACACCGATAAATAACCCGCTTAGGAAATCATATATACGCAAAGCTTGTTCTTTTACCGCTTTAATTTCGTCATTAGTTAACCAGCCGAAATTTAATATTTGATACTCATTAACTATCGGATATTTAAATTCACGACTCCGGACTCTAAAATCAATGATCGGCTTATCAAATACATACCCTTCGTCCATCCCAAATTCTTTTACAAATCTACCGCACGCTACCGATGATACTATTACCTGCACCGGGAATACTTCTACATACTGAATTAATTGCTCTCTCATATTTATTTTTTCGATAAAATGATTTTCAATACCAATCATTTCTAGTTTATCCATTAGGAAAGAAGAAATATTATTATTAAGCACCCCCTTGCCTGATACCTCAATAATTTCACCGCTTTCTAAGGTGACATTATCGAAAAAAGCCATTATAAGTAAAAAATCTTCTTCGGCAGAATATAAGATTTTACTCGAACCTTTGTAAAGTTGTGTTTTCATTTGTTATTTTCTCAAAATTCATTTAAGTATTCTGTGTCACCCCGTGGCTTGACCACGGGGTCTAGTTAAAAATATTAATAACATTAGTATATTTTAAGTTGTTTTTTCTGGATACCGTGGTCAAGCCACGGTATGACACACTGACTACTTTTCGGTCTACACATTTACTCGAAGATTATTCGGACCTATAATTGCCGAGGTAGTCGTACCGCTAAATATTTTATTTGCCATATTAATAATATCCTCGGCTTGTATATTCATAATAATTTCCATAATTTCATCAGGGGAAATATATTTGCCGAAAACAGAATAATTTTTACCTATTTCTTCTGATTTATAAGTATTTTTTTCTTGAGCCATTTGCAAATTACTTCGGAGCTGCGTCTTAGCTCTAATAAGCTCTTCGGTATTTACTCTTTCAGTCATTTTTGTTATTTCGTTTTTAATCTCTTTACATAATAATTCTAATTTATCATGTGCAGTGGAGGCATAAATTGTAAACACTCCACTATCAAAATAAGCACTATTATAACTACCTACGGAATATGCTAAACCTAATTTCTCGCGAATGCTTTGAAATAAACGAGATGACATACCGCCACCGAATATTATAGAAAGTAGATGGGTTTGATAAAGCTTTTCTAAATTAACATATGGCGTACCTTCAAACCCTAGTATTAAACTAGTTTGCTCTAACTCCTTATTAATAAATCCACTCCCCCCTATATATTTTGCAGGTAAAAAACTACTCCTCTCTCCTTGCTTCAAGGAAGAAAATAACTGTTCTGCTATAGTTACTATTTTATCATGATCAATATTACCTGCAACCGATAAATAGAGATTTCCGGCATTATAATGCTTGTCTATAAACTTAGAAAAATGCTCTTTTGTAAAAGTCATAAGGGTTTTAGTCGTACCTAAGATTGACTTACCCAAAGGTTGATCTTTATAAACTTTATTATAAAATTTCTCATATACTAGATCATCGGGATTATCTTGATGATGAGCAATTTCCTGCATTATCACCTGATATTCCTTAGCTATTTCTTCGTCGGCAAAAATGGAATTTTGAATTATATCAGCAAGTATATTAAGTGCTTTATCACAATTTTCAGACAAGACTCGTGCATAATATACCGTGTTCTCATGACCAGTATAGGCATTAAAATGTCCACCTATAGAGTCAAACTCTTCTGCTATCTGTTTTGCCGTTCTAGTTTTTGTACCTTTAAAAGCCATATGCTCAAGAAAGTGAGATATACCCTCCTCTTCTGCATTTTCATAACGTGCTCCAACTTTAGCAATTAAATTTATTGCTACCGAATTAACATAAGGCATATTATAGGTTAAGACTGTCAAACCGTTTTTTAATTTACTAACGTTAAAATTTTCTTTCATAATCACTTTTTATTAATTACTGGATTCCCGCTTTCGCGGGAATGACATCGAGGCGACGACTCCCTTAACTTCGCAAGACGTAAAAATCTTGCAAAAGCAAAAATCATTGAATCTACAAACCCGTCAAAACCGAATACAAAATAGCGTCTGATAAAAAATGCTTTAAAAAACCACCATAACATTTCAAAAGCTATTCGGATATTTGAAAGCTTTTTACCTTGCACTTTTAAGTCTTTTGCTTGCTCACTAGAGTAAAAATTTGCTTTAGTTACCAACTGCTCAATTGAAGTACCCGAATAATGATAAGCAGCTTCATTTAATAGATAAATTTTACCTACAAAATCAACATCTTTGTTAAATACCACCGAATCATGAGTAGTACTATTTACAGTATTTGCAAAGCTTGCAAATTTTTTATTATACAACCGAGTACATTTATTAAATGGAGCAAACATCCGTGGCTTTCGGTCATTACGATGTATTATTAAAAGCTTTATTTGATAAGCTACATAACGATCTTGATTATGAGAAGCAAAAATATACTCTATTTCGTCTTGTAACTCTTTAGATAGCTCCTCATCGGCATCAATATTAAGAACCCAATCATTAGTGCAAAGGCTTTCGGCAAAAGATTTCTGCCCTACATAACCAAGCCATGGTTTTACTATTACCTTAGCTCCTAATTTTTCGGCTATTGCTACTGTATCATCAGTACTTTCACTATCTACTACTATCACCTCATCAACAATATTTTTTATACTATTTACAGCTCGTGCTATCCTTGCAGCTTCGTTTTTAGTAATAATAAATGCTGAGATTTTTTTCATATATTTTATAATAGGTCATTGCGAGGAAAAATTGAAAATTTTGACGAAGCAATCTCAGGCCAAAATCTTGAGATTACCACGCTCCTTTCAGTCGCTTAGCTCATGACGATGACAATTTTACCCTATCATCCTAAACACCAGCTTAACTATATAAGTTAAAAGTAGCGTAGATAATAATCCACTAAGCCATAGAATAATAAACCATTGCCACCCTTTTAGACAAGAGGTTATTTTTTTAATATAACGGATGATGAGATGATTTGCCACGGAATATATAATAACAATAAAAAGTATAGCCAAGTATGACAGGTAGGAATATCACCGCTCCTATCAGCAGTAAAGACTGTGACTCCGGTGCTGCTGCTGCTGTTTCAAGCGTAACTTTATAAGGAACGATATATGGCCATATACTTATAGCTAGCCCTAAATATCCTAATAAAAATAATGAAATCGTATAAATAAAAGGTTTTACTTCTTTTTTTTGCTTAATAGCTTTAATTAATTTGATAAATATTAAGGCAGTTATAATAGGCACAATCGATAAATAGTAAATATTCGGTATACTAAACCAACGATGATTTATGTGGTTATTTAAAAAAGGCACCCATAAGCTTACAAGCCCCATAAACAGGGCGACATAAAATAAAATATACAAAGCAGATTTATAAGCCCATTCTTGTGTTTCTTTTTCTGTTTTCATAATGAGCCAAGTAGCTCCTAAAAGAGCATAACCGAATATTAACGCTATCCCGGTCATCACAGAAAAGGGAGTAAGAAAATCAAAGCTTCCCCCTGCAAATTCTCGTCCTTGCACTTCTATTCCTTGGACAAAATTACCAAGCATTAAACCTTGACAAAAAACAGCAAGCATAGAGCCGAAATGAAAAGCATAGTCCCAAATATAACGATGACCTATATGAGCTTTAAAACGAAATTCAAAAGCTACACCACGAAATATTAAGCCAAGTAACATTAATGTAATAGGAATATATAAAGCCGGCATTAAAAGCGAATACGCAAGCGGAAAAGCTGCAAATAAACCACCGCCGCCAAGTACTAACCAAGTTTCGTTACCATCCCAAAAAGGAGCAATAGAATTGATCATTTTATGACGGCAATCATCGGTAGGTGCAAACGGAAATAATATCCCTACTCCTAAATCAAAACCGTCTAATAAAACATATAAACAAATAGCGGTAGCTATAAGCCCACCCCAAACAAGCGGTAAATCTATATAAGGTGCAAAATTTAACATAAATTGCCTACATTGTCATACCGCGACTTGATCGCGGTATCCACCAAAAATTTAATTCAAAAGATACCGCGATTTGATCGCGGTATGACATAAATTACAACCGATTACTTAACCCATACTCTCCGTACATTTCTTTATTATCTATCGCCTCTATACCTTTCTTTATCAAATGCATTATATAATATATACCTGCTCCGAAAATTATCACATACACCACTACAAAAGCAATTAGAGAAATAAATACATACTTGCCAAGTACCGGCGATACCATATCAGCCGTTTTTAAAATATTATATACTATGTAAGGTTGTCTACCTACCTCAGTTACGAACCAACCGGCAAGTACTGCAATAAAACCTGAAGGCGACATTAGCATATACCAATATTGAAACCATCTAGTAGTATATAATCTTTTTTTCAAATAAAGATATAAGCCCGCTACCCCTGTAAATACCATTAAGAAACCGATGCCTACCATAATACGGAAGCTAAAAAATACTACTGCAACCGGCGGACGCTCTTCTTTTGTCCATTCTTTTAATCCTTTCACTTCACCGTCTAAGCTATGCGTTAAGATTAAACTACTAGCATAAGGTATTTCTATAGCATATTTTGTTTTTTCTTCTTCCCCGTCAGGAAAACCAATAAGATTAAAAGCCGCTCCTTTTTCCGTGTTCCAAATACCTTCCATAGCTGAGACCTTGACCGGTTGATATTTAAGAGTATTTAAACCATGTAGATCACCGATAAATATTTGAATAGGTGCAACGATTAATGCCATTAATACCGCCATAAAAAGCATGATTTTAGCATGCTCTTTATAACGATTATTTAGTAAATAAAAACTACCGACGCCACCGATAACAAAAGAAGTAGTTAAATAAGCCGCTGTAATCATATGGAAAAAGCGATAAGGAAAAGATGGATTAAAAATAATTTCCAGCCAATTTAAAGGATAAAAGAACCCTTCGCCTTGCAATTCAAAACCCGCAGGCGTATGCATCCAGCTACTAGCTGCAAGTATCCAAAAAGCTGAGATTACAGTACCGATAGCAACTATTAACGTAGAAATAAAATGTACTTTTTTACTGACTTTATTAAAGCCGAATAACATTATACCTAAAAAAGAAGATTCGAGGAAAAAGGCAGTAAACACTTCAAAACCGAGAAGCGGACCAAGGACATTTCCAACCTTATCTGAAAAATTCGACCAATTAGTGCCGAATTGATAAGACATTACAACGCCCGAAACTACCCCCATACCGAAAGTAACGGCAAAAATCTTCACCCAAAATTTGTATATTTCTTGATAAACTTGGCGATTTGTTTTTAACCATAACCCTTCAATTACTGCTAAAAAGCTTGCAAGCCCTATAGTAAAAGCAGGAAATATTATATGAAAGCTTATAGTAAAAGCAAATTGAATCCTTGATAATAATACTTGATCAAATTCCATGTTTAAGCTGCTGTTTTAAGATAATAGCTTTTTGACAATAACAATATACTCCAAGTATAATGAAGAGTAGACGAAATTTTATTTGGAAAAGAGCAAGGAGTCTATAAGGCAAGGAGCGGAGCGTATACTTAATACGTGAGCACCGCAGAACTTATAAGACGACGTAGCCAATTTTTCAAATAAAACGAGTATACAGTATTTGATTTAATTAGCCGCCTTTGCTATTATTAAATTCTATCTGATTAGTTTTAACAAATTTTCCTTTTTCGGAGTTCCAATTATAATGAACATTTACTATTCTTACTTCTGTGACATTAATATCACCATTGGGCAATTGCGTTACATCATACCCTTTTCGGATAGAGTCCGTAATTAATAAACTTGCTTGACAAATATATTTTACATCAAAGAACGGAGAATCGTCTTCCTTAGACTTTTCTTGTTCTTCTAAAAAATTATTAGATAATTCTTTTTCTTGCATTTCTAATGATTTTGAAGTTATTTCCTGAATTTTGTAGCATTATTTAAAGTAAGAAGCAAGGCTTGTTTATTATTTTTCCATACATTTAATATTTTTAGGTATATTTTTGCAAAATAATTAAATTGAATATATGCTCTAAAATAATAGTAAAAAAATATATTGAGGTCCATTATCGTGATAAAATACCCTACTTTATCCAAATCAACATTTAGCTTAGGTATTTATTTTTTAAAATTCGATAAAGTTAAAATTACTTTATTGACCGTGATCTGTATTTTACTCGGCATGATTCCAGCAATTGATAGTATATTACTTCAGAAAATTATTGATTTAATTGAATCTTTCAGCGATGAGAATGCAGATAACCTTTTATCTTCGATGATTTACTGGGCAGTATTTTATGCTCTTTGGTGGGAGAGTATTAATATAGCATATCGTTCATATGATTATTTATATCTAAAGACTATGCCTGTAATAAAAGGGAAAATATTAAATGAACTTTATAATTATACACAATATCATAGTCATAAATTCTTTCAGGATAATCTAGCAGGACATATTAGCAATCGTATTACCGAAACCGCAAGATCGTTTGAGATGATCATTTCGATATTCGGTGAAAAAATTCTTCGTAAACTCGCTATTATTGTATTTGCATTAGTTGCTTTATATTCGGTACATTACGTTTTTGCTACAATATTTATCTTATGGATTACGGTCTTTTTAGGGCTTAGCGTTCTTTTCTCCGATAAAATCAATAAATACTCATTAAATTATGCTAGAAGCCAATCTTTTGTTGCCGGTAGTGTTGTAGATGCAATTAGTAACATTAATGCGGTTAGAATGTTTACAGCCCATAAATTTGAACGTCAACATTTAGAAACAAGAGTAGAAAATGCCGTAGCCGATGAGCAAACTATGCAATTTTTCATGTTCAAATTACGCTATGCTCTTGGAACTTCTTGCTCAATAATGATCTTTATAATGATTTATTATTTATCTAGACTTCGTAGTGAATTATCTATAACTATAGGTGATTGTGTATTAGTGCTAACATTATGTATAAATGTAGCAGACGATATTTGGGATTTAACACAAGAAATCGGCGATATGTTCGAGCAGGTCGGTGCATTTAATCAAGGCTTATCCCTAATGGCACCACATATTATAACGGATATTGAAAATGCTACTCCTTTAGATATAAAAGAAGGGATTATTGAATTTAGAAACGTTACGTTTAATTATCATCGCAACAATAATCTATTTTATAATAAATCGGTATTAATACCGAGTAAACAAAAAGTAGGGCTAGTCGGATTTTCCGGTTCAGGAAAAACCACTTTTATTAGTTTACTTACTAGGTTGCACGATATAGAAGAAGGGATGATTTTAATAGATAATCAAAATATCAAACATGTAACTCAAGACTCTCTAAGAAAAGCTATTAGCCTTATACCGCAAGAACCGGTACTTTTTCATCGTACTATTTTAGAAAATATCAGATATGGGAAAAAAGATGCTACTCTTGAGGAAGTTATAGAAGCAGCAAAATCTGCACATATCCATGAGGTTATCGATAATTTACCCGACGGTTACGATACTATGTGCGGAGAACGGGGAAATAACTTATCAGGCGGTCAGCGTCAAAGAATTATTATAGCAAGAGCTATCTTAAAAAATGCTCCTATTTTAATTCTCGATGAAGCAACAAGTAGCTTAGATAGCGAAACGGAAAGCCTAATTCAAGAATCAATGGAATATTTAATGCAAAATAAAACCGTGATAGTTATTGCTCACAGATTATCTACTTTACTAAACATGGATAGAATTTTAGTTTTTGAAAAAGGCAGCATAATCGATGACGGTAGCCATGCAGAATTACTAAAAAATAGTAAGCTATATCAAAAATTATGGAACTCTCAAGTTAAAGGATTGATAGTGTGAGTTTTATGAAACTATCTGATTTTGACTTTGATTTACCAAGCGAGCTTATTGCACAACACCCATCTGATAAACGTGACCACTCAGATTTATTAATTGCTGCTACAGCACCTATTAAAACTAAATTTTATAATATAATTGATTACTTAAATGAAGGGGATTTATTAGTTTTTAATAATAGTAAGGTAATAAAAGCAAAGTTACATTTGGGAGGAAATATTACAATAAATTTGAACCAAAAATTATCAGATATAGTCAATTCAGTTGGATTCGGATACAAAGAGCGAGAAGCGAAGCCTATAATAATAGACGAGACGACGAGTAACGCAGTAGGCGAGTCCAAATCAATTGACTATGATTGTTGGACGGCTTTTGCGAAGCCTGCTAGAAAGTTGCATGTGAATGATGAATTTTATTTTGATAATCACAAGGTAATAATTACCGAAAAGCTTGCGATGGGTGAGATTAAAGTAAAATTTGTACTTGATGATATTTCGGTATTTGAATTTTTGGATAAATACGGCGAGATGCCTTTGCCGGTTTATATTAGACGTTCTAAACGTCATTGCGAGGAAGGACGCAGTCCTGACGCGGCAATCTCATTACAAAATCCTAAGATTGCCACGGCATCCCAAAGGATGCCTCGCAATGACGATAAACTAGACAACGAACGCTATCAAACTGTCTATAGTCAAATAGAAGGCTCAGTTGCAGCCCCGACAGCAGGGTTGCATTTTACTAAGGATATACTTGATAAGCTTGAAGCAAAAGGCATACAAACTACATTTTTAACATTACATGTGGGAGCAGGAACTTTTTTACCTGTAAAAACCGAAAATATTCACGAGCATAAAATGCATACCGAATATTGCTCCATTACTCCTGAAACTGCCGAAATCATCAATAAAGCAAAACAAGAAGGAAGACGCATTATTGCAGTCGGCACTACAACGCTTAGAACACTTGAGAGTTCTTGCAATAAAGGCATCGTAAAAGCAGGTAGCTTTGAAACTGATATTTTTATAACTCCCGGTTTTAAATTTCAAACAGCCGATATGCTACTTACTAATTTCCATTTTCCTAAATCTACTTTATTTATGCTCATATGTGCTTTTGCCGGATTTAAAGAGATGCATGAATTATATAAATATGCTATAAAAGAAAAAATGCGTTTTTTTAGCTACGGCGATGCAACACTTTTATATAGGAAAGTATGAATAGTATCAAAGAATATTCTTTTTTAACAAACCTTACTAAATTACCGTTTATAGAAGAAATTTGGCTTTTTGGCTCACGCGGGCGAGGTGATAATCATGAGAGAGCAGATATTGATATTGCCATCCTCTGTCCTAATGCAAGTAAAGATGACTGGCAGCAAGTTTTAGAAATAATATATGATGCAGATACACTTTTAAAAATAGATTGTGTACGGTTTGATACATTAAATGATGATGATAAATTTAAACAAAATATCAATAATTTTAAAAAAATTCTTTATAAAAAAGGAGAAGTTCTAATGGAAAAAATATTTTGGCAAGATTATTTCCAAAGCCTTGGTCAAGCAATTAATAGATTACATGATGTTATAGAACGTTCTAAGGTTGATAAAAATGACTATGCCCTAGATGCTTCTGTTCAAAGGTTTGAATTCGTAATAGAACTATTTTGGAAAGTATTAAAGAAAATACTAGCCTATGAAGAAATTGACAGTACTACTCCAAAAGATGTTCTAAGTAAAGCTTTTCAATTTAGCATGATCGATGATGAGCAAATGTGGCTCGAAATGCTTAGAGATCGCAATAATACTTCTCATGTTTATAAATATGAAGATGCAAAACGAGTTTTTGAAAATATTAAAATATACCTACCAATTTTAGAAAAAACCTATAATAAATTAGATAAAAAATATTTTGGATGATTAAATCCTCTACTTCATTAATACTAGATGTAAAACAAGCTGCTTTATTAGAAGAATTAAAACAGCTAGCCGCAGAACTTAATAAACCTAAAAGTTTATTCAAACTCTTTAACCAAAACAATTTAAAAAGCGGTATTTATTTATACGGTCCGGTGGGTAGCGGTAAGACTATGCTGATGAATTCTTTTTTTGAAGAATTAACCACACCTAAAATGATAATACATTATCAGAACTTTATGCAGGAAATTCATAAAACAATGCATAAATTACAAACGGAAAATCAAAAAGATATCATCCCTAAAATTGCCAAAGACTATGCTAAAAAAACTAGGGTACTTGGAATAGACGAGTTTGAAATTAAAGACATAACCGATGCAATGATAATCGGTAGATTATTTAGCGAATTAACAAAACAAAATATTTTTATTTTTATCACCTCTAATACAATACCTAATAATCTTTATAAAGATGGACTGCAACGAGAATCTTTTTTGCCTTTTATAAAGGTAATCAATAATACATTTTATGTCAAATGCCTAGATAACCACCATGATTATCGATTTGATAAGGCTTTAGGAGTTAAAGGGGATAGAATCATTTATCCCTTAACTTTAGAAAACCATAACAAACTTAAAAAAATTATCACGGATATTAGTGATAATAACCTTGTTTCTCAAAATATTGAGGTTCTAGGCAGGGAAATATCGTTTCAAAAAGTTCATAAAAAAATATTAGTCACTGATTATAATGAATTATTTACAAGAGATCTTAGCTATATCGATTATGTTAATATTTGCCAAAATTTTAATGTTATTATAGTAAGGAACGTTCAAATTATTGAGGCTAATGACACAAACACAGCCGTAAGATTCATTAATTTTATCGATAATGCCTATTTCTACAAAATCCTATTATTTATGAGCTTAGAAAATAACCCTAATAAAATATATCAAGGTTCTAATCGAAGCGAAGAATTCAAACGTACAATATCAAGACTAAATGAAATGAATAGTGAATCATATTTATTAAATAATGATTTTAGAAATTAGTTTCCTTAAGAGGCTATCTGTAAATAAACTTTAACCGATAATTTAATTCTTTTCGGCTAGCAATTATAAGATTTTTTTGAAATATGAATAACTATTCCTTCAAAAATCTTATCAATTTTCGCTAAAAAAGCTCTTTAATTACTAATTAAAATTTATTTATAGGCCTCTAAGAAATTTAATAAATTCATCAATATTGATCTTTATATCGTCTTCTAAATGTTCTTCTGTTGTCTTATCTACATAAAAAGGATAATAATCGCATGACATATAATTTGCCATTCTTTTATAAAAACTTCTGGGGGGAGTTGTGCCGTGATCAATCTCTACTACTTTACATTTCGGAGTCGAAAAAATAAGGTTAGCAAATCCTGATCCGTGCGGTCCAACTATTATTTTTGCTTTATTAAAAAGCTGGGCCTGTTCATACGGAGAGGATAACTCTAGGTATATTACCTTAAAACCGATTTTTTCAATTTTTTCTATTAATTCTTCTTCATTAACTATTTTTCGCGTAGAAGCGTATTTACGAGAAATATATATTTTATCGTATGCTTTACTATTACCTTTAATAAAAATATTTCTTAAATCTTTTTTTAACCATAAAGGTAAAGGCGTACCTTTTACCGGAATAAACGGTACAGATGGAACAATTAGTCTAGTAGCTTGAATTATACAATCACTATTTACCACAAAAAGCTTATCTTCCGGTATATTTAAATAATTTAATACTATTTCTAATGACTTAATTTGCCATGGATATTTTAAATTATTAATATAGATACGATCATATTCAAAATTTGATTCTTTTAATATAATTAATCTAGGCAAAATTTGTAACAGCCAATGATACCAATTTTCAGAACCCGGAGATGAAATTACTGCTAATTTTCCATTAAAATATAAAGGACTTTCTGTATTAATATCTCGTTTTTTATTTAATAAACGATGTTGATCACCTAAACTTGTTTGAGTATCTTGTAGAATATAACCTTCTTGAGTTAAAATTCCACCTTCATTAATTACTGTTCCATTTGATAACACTAAAATAAATTGATCAGTATTTTTTTCTTTAAACAGCTTTTTAATTTCTATGTTAGATTTTAATGATTCTATGGAAATAAATTGATGTTTATTCTTTAATGCGTAAGCATTACTAAAATAAAAAAAAGTGAAAATTATGAATATAAAATATTTCATAAAGAGAAAGAAAGACAATTAAAAATTTGTATTGCAAGCTTGGCAGCGACTTACTCTCCCATGCCTTATGACATAGTACCATTAGCGCTATGAGGTTTCACGTTCGAGTTCGGGATGGGATCGTGTGTTTCACTCATGCTATAACCACCAAGCTAGCAATACAAACTTTTAAAAAGATAGATTTGTATTAGTCTGCTGTTAACATTGTTGCATGGCTTTTTCTAGATTCTTACTTTCATAGGAATAACATAGAAAGAGACATGTAACAACATCTTTATTGGTTGATAAAGCTAATTTAACCTGATAACTTTGTGAGTTGATACTTACATGTTTATAGAATTAACACTATATGCATGTGTAATCTCACAGCAAAGTAAATCAATCGAGCTATTAGTATCGGTTAGCTACACGCATTACTGCGCTTCCACACCCGACCTATCAACGTGGTGGTCTTCCACGGCTCTAATGGGGAAGTCTAGTTTTGAGGTGGGTTTCCTGCTTAGATGCATTCAGCGGTTATCCCTTCCGTACTTAGCTACCCAGCTGTGCCATTGGCATGACAACTGGTCCACCAGGGGTACGTCCACCTCGGTCCTCTCGTACTAAAGGCAGATCCTCTCAAACTTCCTACACCCACGGCAGATAGGGACCGAACTGTCTCACGACGTTCTAAACCCAGCTCACGTACCACTTTAATCGGCGAACAGCCGAACCCTTGGGACCTTCTCCAGCCCCAGGATGTGATGAGCCGACATCGAGGTGCCAAACGATTTCGTCGCTATGGACGCTTGGAAATCATCAGCCTGTTATCCCCGGAGTACCTTTTATTCGTTGAGCGATGGCCCTTCCACTCGGGACCACCGGATCACTATGACCGACTTTCGTCTCTGCTCGTCTTGTCAGACTCGCAGTCAGGCTAGCTTATGCCATTGCACTCTAAAAGTTGATTTCCGACCAACCTGAGCTAACCATCGCGCGCCTCCGTTACTCTTTGGGAGGCGACCGCCCCAGTCAAACTACCCACCATGCATTGTCTCGGATCCTGATTCAAGGATCTCGGTTAGATGTCAAGAATCAAAAGGGTGGTATCTCAAAGGTGACTCCACAAAGGCTGACGCCTTCGCTTCATAGTCTCCCACCTATTCTGCACATCTGATTCCTAACACCAGTGCAAAGCTATAGTAAAGGTTCACGGGGTCTTTCCGTCTGACCGCGGGAACTCCGCATCTTCACGGAGAATTCAATTTCGCTGAGTCGATACTGGAGACAGCGGGGAAATCGTTACGCCATTCGTGCGGGTCGGAACTTACCCGACAAGGAATTTCGCTACCTTAGGACCGTCATAGTTACGGCCGCCGTTCACTGGGACTTCAATTCAGAGCTTGCACCCCTCCTTTTAATCTTCCAGCACTGGGCAGGCGTCAGACCCTATACGTCGTCTATTGACTTTGCAGAGCCCTGTGTTTTTAATAAACAGTCGCTACCCCCTAGCTTGTGCCACCTGCAAATGGTTGCCCATATACAGGTCATCTTTCTTCCGAAGTTACAGATGCAATTTGCCTAGTTCCTTCAGCATCGTTCTCTCAAGCGCCTTGGTATACTCTACCTGTCCACCTGTGTCGGTTTCGGGTACGGTCTATAATGAAGGTGTTATTTCCTGGAAAATATTCGCTGCACAATCAATCCAATAAGATTGTACAACTTACTACTTTCGTCACATCCTTCAGGTTCAGGAATATTAACCTGATTCCCATCGATTACGCCTTTCAGCCTCACCTTAGGGGCCGACTAACCTTGCGCAGATTAACTTTACGCAAGAACCCTTGGACTTTCGGCGAGAATGTTTCTCACATTCTTTATCGCTACTTATGTCAGCATTCTCACTTCCGATACCTCCAGCAAACCTTGCGGTTCACCTTCACAGGCTTACGGAACGCTCCGCTACCACTCACGCTTAGCGTGAATCCGCATCTTCGGTACATGACTTGAGCCCCGTTACATTGTTGGCGCAAGAAAACTTATTTAGACTAGTGAGCTATTACGCTTTCTTTAAATGATGGCTGCTTCTAAGCCAACATCCTAGTTGTTTTGGTCTTCTCACATCCTTTAACACTTAGTCATGATTTAGGGACCTTAGATGGCGGTCTGGGCTTTTTCCCTCTCGACTATGGACCTTAGCACCCATAGTCTGTCTGCTATGCTGTACTCGTCGACATTCGGAGTTTGATTGAGTTTGGTAAGTCTGTGGGACCCCCTAGCTCATTCAGTGCTCTACCTTCGACGGTAATCGCTATAACGCTCTACCTAAATAGATTTCGCGGAGAACCAGCTATATCCGAGTTTGATTGGCCTTTCACCCCTAACCACAGCTCATCCCCTACTTTTTCAACAGTAGTGGGTTCGGTCCTTCAGCGGATTTTACTCCGCTTTCAACCTGGCCATGGCTAGATCACCCGGTTTCGGGTCTAATTCATCTAACTAAAACGCCCTATTCAGACTCGCTTTCGCTACGCCTACACCTAACGGCTTAAGCTTGCTAGATAAACTAAGTCGCTGACCCATTATACAAAAGGTACGCCGTCACAAGACATATAAATACGCTTGCTCCGACTGCTTGTAAGCATTTGGTTTCAGATACTATTTCACTCCCCTTGTCGGGGTACTTTTCACCTTTCCCTCACGGTACTTGTTCACTATCGGTCACTAGAGAGTACTTAGGCTTAGAGGGTGGTCCCCCTATGTTCAAACAGGATTTCACGTGTCCCGCCTTACTCAAGGACTTCAAACTTTTTACCTATACGGGACTATCACCCTCTATGGTCAACCTTTCCATGTTGTTTTAGTTATTTTTTTGAAGCCACTGGCCTGGTCCGCGTTCGCTCGTCACTACTAACGGAGTCTCGGTTGATGTCCTTTCCTCCAGCTACTTAGATATTTCAGTTCGCTGGGTTTGCCTCATATAGCTATGTATTCACTATACAATACCTAATAAATTAGGTGGGTTTCCCCATTCGGAAATCTTCGGATCAAAGTTCATTCGCAACTCCCCGAAGCTTATCGCAGCGTATTACGTCCTTCATCGCCTTCTAGTGCCAAGGCATTCACCAAATGCTCTTATTATATTTACTTACGCTTTTAACTTGAGATTACACGATGCATACAGAATTAATTTCACAATTATTTTCAGTATCTACTCACGATATAAATTTTTATTATCGCGGTGTATTTAGTTTTTAGCTTTATCAACTTTTTAAACAGCTACAAAGTTTTACGTTTCAAACTTTGTGTGATGATTTTATATCTATATTTTTAAAGCTTGTCAAACACTAATTTCAAATAATTTTAATTTTATTTTTTATGAAGGGGTCTAAAGTTATTTTAACCTCTTTTTAGAGTAGGCTTTGCCGGCTTTTTGTTAAGGTTTGCAGTACCTAATTTTGTATCATCTATCTATTATTTTAATATTACCCCCATTAAAATATTTGTACCACGCAAGAACTCGGAAATAGGTAAAGCTCGTTTTCCTTCTTGCTGCAAAACTTTAACTCGTAATATACCATTTCCGCAAGCTATTTCTAACTTATCACTAATAACGGTACCCGGAGTAAAGTCATGAGATTTATTAACATATTCTGCTTCAATAATTTTAATTATTTTATCGTTATAACTAAAATACACTCCTGGCCAAGGATTCATTCCCTTTATTTTACAATCAATAGAATAAGCGGAATCCTGCCAATTAATTCTCCCTTCTTCTTTAGTTAGCTTATGAGCATACGTAACACCCTCACTTGACTGCTTCATCGGTACTATATTATCGATATTTGCAAGTGTTTTAATTAATAACTCCGCTCCGAGATTTGCACATTTATTGTGTAATTCTTCCAATGTTGTTCTTTCTTCTAAATCAAAATCTTCTTTCATCAATATATCGCCTGTATCAAGCCCTGCATCCATACGCATAATACATACACTACTTTTTAGGTCACCCTCAATAATAGTACGCTGCAAAGGAGCCGCTCCTCTATGACGAGGCAAATCGGACGGATGGATATTAAGACAACCATATTTTTTAGCATCTAATATAGCTTTCGGTACAATAAAACCATATGCAATAACAACTATAATATCAGCATTAACTTTATTAATTAGATTTATTGTTTCATCATTACGAAGAGTAGAAGGAGTATAAACAGGAATTTGATGCTCAAAGGCTAATTGATGTATGGGGGATTTAGCTAAGTTAAGTCCTCTGCCCTTAGCTTTAGGTCGCTGTGTAAAAACAGCCGTAACTTCGTGATGAGTTATAAGTTTTTTAAGAGCGGGAACTGCAAATTCAGGCGTTCCCATAAAGATTACTTTCACACTATATTGTTTTTGAGTTTCTTGAGCTTACGAAGTGCTACATCTCGTTTTAAACTACTTAAATAATCAATCATGAGCTTACCTTCTAAATGATCATACTCATGCTGGATAACTCTTGCAAGCCAATCATTTGCCTCAAGCTCCTGCGATTTACCATGATAGTCTAAATACCTAATCTTTATAGATTCCGGTCTTGCTACATCAACACGTTGCTCCGGTAATGAAATACAGCCCTCATTAGCTATAACTAGCTCATCTGATTTTTCTATTATTTCAGGATTTACTATAAATAGAGGATAGAAATCTTTTGGTCTTTCTACCTTATCATGATCCTTTATATCAACTATTAAAATACGTTTTAACACCCCTACTTGTACCGCTGCAAGACCTCCACCATCCTCATGGTACATAGTTTTAACCATATCATCCATAAATTTCCGTGTTTGGTCGGTAACTTCTAAAAGCGACTGAGATTTCTGTTTTAACCTTTCATCCGGTGCCGTTACTATCGGTAATATTGACATAATTAAATCTTAATGTTTCATTTTAATATACCATAAAAACGCCTGAATGTAAAGAAAGCAACTTTGAATAAAAAACACAATAGTTGCATAATAAACTCACCTAATAATAATAATTTATTGAGTTAATGATATTTAGTAAAAAATAATGGCAAATATCAGATAACATGTTAATAAATAAGGCTTGCATAAAATTAAGGAGGAATAATAATGCATTGGGGTGATATTGAAGAAATTGCCGCACAACTCGAAGAGCATTGTAGCGATCAGTATAACGAAAAAAAAATTTCATTATCAAAATTAGAAAAACTAGTTAGAGATTTAAAAGACTTTGAAGATGAAGATAAAAAAGTCGGAGAAGTTACGTTAGAAGAAATTCTAGATAAATGGGAAGAAATACACGAAGAAATGAGAGAAATTGGTTAAGTAGTTATTTTCAGGCATTGATAGTAAAAGAGGTTGAATTATATACAATTTATACATTATCTTTTAATTTTTTAAAAACATACCTCATACCGTAAATAGGTTAGCTATTCGCCGACATTCGCTATGCCTTTAAAAAAATAAAATCTTCCCTATAGATAATACATAATTCAACTTCTTTTACTATATAAATTAACTTTATAAAAATATATTATAAATAACAATAATATAGCAACTGCCTGAAAAAAAACTCTCAAAGTCATTAACTTTGAACTAAATTTCTTATCAAACTTTCCTCCGATAGCCATCGACACTACCCCTATAACAAGAACCGCAACAGTTAAACAAATCGCAATTAATAACCATATCATAATTATTACTTAAATATATTAATTTCCTACACAAAGATTGTGACCTTGCCGGCGTGAATACTAAATCGTCATTGCGAGGAGCCGTAGGCGACGCGGCAATCTCAGGACTTTGGCACGAGATTGCTTCGTCAAAATTTTCAATTTTTCCTCGCAATGACGACTTGGGTATCCACCTAACAACTACTACACCTCTTCAGGCTGATCTAAATTCTCTTCCTCTAATTCACTATCCTCTTCGCCTTCAGCACTTTCAGCAATGAGAGAAACAGATACGACTTTTTCACCGTCATCTAGTTTAAACAGAATTACACCGCTAGTGTTACGTCCCGTAATACGCACGGTCTCAAGTTTACAGCGAATTAACTTACCGCTATTGGTGATCAGCATTAACTCATTATCCATTTTAACCGGCATAACACCGACGACTAAACCGGTTTTATCGTTAATATCCATATTAATTACACCGCTACCGCCTCTATCGGTAATTCTATAACCATATGCCGAGCTTCTT
>DYDV01000071.1 GCA_020404465.1 Rickettsia endosymbiont of Omalisus fontisbellaquei | reverse complement strand
TATTCGGGTAATGCCGATTGGGATTTTATACGATCAGTTAAAGAAGTTGTAAAGATTCCGGTTATTGCTAACGGTGATATTACTAATTTTGCTAAGGCAAAAGAAGCTCTGCAAAAATCCGGTGCGGACGGTATTATGGTCGGTAGAGGAGCGTACGGTAAGCCTTGGCTTATTTCACAAATTGCACATTATCTTAAAACTGGCGAGGAAAAACCTGCCCCCTCTATAGCAGAGCAGCTAGATGTCGTAACAGAGCATTATGAGGCGATACTTGATTATTATGGTGAATCTGTGGGCGTACCTATTGCACGTAAACATATTGGCTGGTATAGTAGCGGTTTACCGAATTCGGCAGAGTTTAGAGGTGCCGTTAATTTAATGAACGATCCTCTAGCTGTAAAAGAGAAAATTGCGGAATTTTATACAAGCGTTATGGAGACGAATAAATGAAAAGAATTTTAAGTTTTATTTTTATAATATTGTTTTTTAATTTAAGTTATGGAAGTGAAAAAGCAGCAATTATAACTGATTATAAACCGGTATTTTTGCCTGTAATTGCTGAAAATAAGAAAATAAAAATTGCTATTCGTTCTTATTTAAATAATGACAAACCACATTTCGTTTTAGTAGATCCAAATTCCTTTAAAACTGAGTTAGCTCTACAAGAACTGGTAATTTTACCTACGAATAAAATAGAAAAAGAAAATCTTCTAAAAAAATTAAATAAAACTCCGTATATTAAAGTTTTAAATAAATATAGCTCTGCACCTTATACATTACAAAATTACGGTGCTACGAATAGCATGTATAAAGTAAAAGGACAATTTCTTACAATTGACATGTGTCCTTCTTCCAAAAGCTTTGAAGAAGATTTTTTTAAAAAACTTGTAGAATTATCGATCAAACTAAATAAACCTATTCCTATTGCTATATGTGTTTCAGGATTGTGGATTAATAAACATCAAGAGGAGTTTTTGTGGCTAATAAAGCAACAAGAAGATGGTTATTTACAAATAACATGGGTTAATCATTCATTCAGCCATCCTTATTTTAAAGATAAACCTCTTGAAGATAATTTCCTTCTTTCTAATAAAGATGATTTTGAAAATGAAGTATTAGAGGCAGGGAAAATATTAGTAAGTTATGATATTGCTCCATCGCCTTTCTTTCGTTTCCCTGGATTAGTTTCTGATCAAACATTAATAGAAAAACTAAAAGATTTAGGATTTATTCCGCTCGGTAGTAATGCTTGGCTTGCTAAAGGCGAAAAAGTTCAGGACGGTTCTTTCATATTAGTACACGGTAATAGTAACGAAAAAGCCGGAATAGATTTAATTATGCCTATGTTACCAGAATTAAAATTACTCCCTATTGAAAAAGCGTTTTTATTACATGACAATTGATTAGTTAAATATTAATTATTTGTTATAATGCTACACAAACGTTTGTTTTCGTCTAATACTTCTAGATTTACTTCGATTAAAGGCGGAGTGAGTAAATGCTTAATGATCTCAGACCATTCTATTAAAATTAAATTACCGTTTAATGCCTCTTCAAATCCAAGCTCATATATTTCTTCAGGTGATTTTAGACGATAAAGATCATAATGATATATATAGTCAATTGATCCACGTTTGCTGCTTCGTTGTTCGTCGTCTCGCCTATTAGTATATAGGCTTCGCTCCTCACGCCTGTCATCAAACGAGTCTGAATTGACTAAAGTAAAGTTAGATGCTTTATATGTTTGCAGTAAGTTAAAGGTTGGGCTTATAATGCTTGTATTTTCACCGCAAAAATATTTAATAATTTCACGACAAAAAAATGTTTTACCGGCTCCAAGGTCACCGTTAAGTAAAACTATATCATTTGGTTTTAAGCTTTGTGCTAAAAGCTTTGCGAGTTTTTTCGTCTCTTCTTCGCTATTTAGTGTATGCATTTTTTAACTTGATTAATCATTTGTAAATATTGGTTCTGAAAGGTGCTTGAATTGATATTCTGTACATTCCAATTTTCGCTATTTAATATTATTATTTTAGCGTTTAATTTGTCGTATAATCGTGAGTTTTGTTCATTACTTAAAACAAGACATTTGTTATTAGACTCGTTAATTAAATCTTCTAGCTTGTGTATATATCGGAGGCTTTTTTGACTTTCGCTATATAATTTTGCAGTTTTAATATTAGTATTAGCAAAAAAATACTCGCTACTGTCACTTAATAAAATTACGTCTTTTATTGCCCTAAGCTCATTATTTTTAATTTCTTGTAGCTTGTTTAATTCATTAAGTGCTTCTGAAAGGTTATTATTAATATCTTCTTGTAGTTCAGGAAATTTTTTGCTAAATATTTGTGCAAATTCTTGTAGTAAAATCGCAGTATTATTAAGATCAAGCCAAATATGCCAGTTATAGTCGAATGATTTGAATTCACTTAACAAGTCACTCGTCGCTCTCCTATTATCTATAGTCTTCGCTCCTCGCTCCTTGTAATTAAATCCAACTGATTTGACTATATCTTTGATAATGGTTAAAGATTTAATATCACTGATTTTGATAATGCTTTTACTATGATTACTAATTAATTTCTCGGCAAAACCATCAAATTGTTCATTTATATAAATAGCTATATCGGCATTTTTGACTTTAGCAAGATCGCTTGGCTTTATATTATGGTGATGAGGGCAATCATTGTTTACTGCTAAACTCTCTATATCTGCTTTATCTTTAACAAGCATTGAAACAATACTAGCTATTGGTGTAATACTTACAACTATTTTAGGCTTAGCATAGCTAGTGAAGCTGAGGAAGGTAAGGAATATCGTCATTGCGAGCGACTGTAAGGAGCGTGGCAATCTCAGGATTTTAGCACGAGATTGCTTCGTCAAAATTTTCAATTTTTCCTCGCAATGACGATTTAACATACTAGTTCTCATAACTTCTCTAACAACTCCAATTTACTAGGTTTGAAATCCTGCTCTATCCAAAAATTTTTTAGGTATTCTAATTTTGTACCTATTTCTTTTTTTTCTATATTCATATTTAATAAATCATTACCATTTACTTGGAATTTCGGACGTAATAACGTATCATATTTAAGGATAAATTCTTTTACTTGTAAATAATCTAGTTTACCGATTATGCTGGCAGCTAATAAATATTCCTTATAATTCTTTTTTTCAAACCAAATTTTCTTCATATCACATTTAGCATCATTCAGAAAGTTTAGTATCGATAATATTTGCATTGCCTCATGCTTTGAGAATTTCCAGTCGAGAAGAAGCTTTGAATTTACATTTTTTAAATTATATAGTAATAAGGCATAATTAGTTGCTAATTCTAATTCTTTAGTCTGCTCAAAAATTTTTATTTCATAATTTTGGATAGAGAATATTAGTTCTAATATTCCTATTTCAAACATAGCTTCTAAAATTTGTGCTGCTCTTTTTGACACGATAATTTTATCCATCTCGCTTTTTATTCGCTCTCGTGATAAAGTTTTTAAGCCGTCTTTTAAATCTTTACATGCTTTAAATCCTCTATCATCAAGCTGATTAGCATAATAGCTAGAAAAACGGAAAAAGCGTAGAATTCGCAAATAATCTTCTTTAATTCTATCTAGAGCTTCCCCTATAAATACAACCTTTTCCTGTTGCAAATCTTTAAACCCGTCAAAATAATCGTATATCTCGTTCTTAAAGGGACAATAAC
>DYDV01000070.1 GCA_020404465.1 Rickettsia endosymbiont of Omalisus fontisbellaquei | reverse complement strand
TACTATTGCTGAATAAAATAACATGCTAATCATTGATTCTTTTACTACAAATTTTTTATTGATAATATCGAGCATAGCAAATGAAATAGCCGCTAATACAAAATACAAAATTTCAGGATTAAAATCCTCGGTATGCGGTTTAAGCGTGATAACAAGTCCTATAAATCCTACTATGGTTACTACCCATCTTTGCCAAATAATATTTTCGTTCAGAAAAAATACGGCAAGTATTAAAGTAAATAAAGGTATAGAAAAACTTACTACTGTTGCAGTAGTAACAGGAGCAATAGTAAGACCGTAAGTCCACGAAGTCATACCGAAAAATAATAATAATCCTCTTAATATATGGACAAAAGGACGACTTGTTTTTAAGGTATTTTTACCGTAATAAGCAACAAAAGGTAATAAGACTATGCTACTGAAAAAAAAGCGAAAAAAAGCTACTTCAAAGCTATGTAAACGAGTTCCAAGATATTTAGACATCACATCATTGGCACTACTACTTACTAAGCTAAGTAAAAACCAGCCTATACCGGTTAAATATGTTTTTAATGTATCATTCATTAATATATACTCTATATAATTTTACTAAGAAGTTATCTGGATAGGTTATTTTAATTGATAATTACAGAATTTTTATAGCAAAAATTAATAAGATTTTTGCCGGAATAGTCGTTCCTATTTCAAAAAAATCTTATAATTTGCAACAAAAAGGAATTTAATTAGCTTTAAAATATTTTTACAGAAACCTCTTAAATATCTTGACTTTTAGCATGAAAGGCTTTTATCTTCTATAGATTAGAATAAAAAGTTTATATAATAATACAGTAATCAATTTTAAGCAAGTAAAGGTTATAATTTATGACAAGAATAATTAAAAAAATAGGGATAGTTCTGTTTGTATCATGTGTGAGCATTAGCAGTTTTGCTAAAAGCATGTATGATGATATAGATTCTGCTCCGGACTATGATAGTACACCATATTACGAAAACGAAGGAAGTTTGGTTTTCAAGGTACGTTTAGGAGGTGTTTTTTCGGACGCTAAACAAAAAGGACTACCTACTCCTACAGCTCCTCAACCCGTTCCAGTGGGAGCAATTGCAAAAAACGGCTATGGCGGTGATGCCTCTACTACTATATTCTTTAATAATTACTTAGCTACTGAATTATCGCTTGGTTTTAATGTTTTACGCACTAAGTATACATCTCTTGCAAGTGTTGCTCATAATTATGGCATTGATAATGTCAAACTAGGAAAAAACAAGCCTATTTATATGATTCCTGCAACAATTACCGGACAGTTTCATATAGCTCCTTACGGGGGAATAAGACCGTATATAGGCGTAGGTTATCACGGTTCTTATATGCTTACGCAAGCTACTGGTCTTAAAATTAGAAACGGACACGGTGCAGTAGGACAAATAGGTATAGATTTTTATGCTAAAGATGATACTTTAGTCAATATTGACGTAAGACAATTTTTCTTAAATCCTAAACTTGAATATAAACCAAATTTAGTAGGTAATAAAACCGTGACCTCTAAAGTTAAACTTAATCCTTTAATAGTTTCCGTAGGTATAGGATTTAATTTTTAAAAATCTCTCGTCATTGCGAGCGACTAAAAGGAGCGTGGCAATCTCATGAAACAGTACAAAATTCCTGAGATTGCCACGTCAAGGCTTCGCCTCTCCTCGCAATGACGTTTCTAAATTATTAAATATATTCACCCATGTCCTTACAGATTATCCAGTTATTATACTTAGTTGCAGCTGTTTGTTTTATTCTATCGTTAAAATTTTTATCATCGCAAAAACAAGCACGTTTAGGTAGTACTATAGGTATTTTGGGGATGGCGATAGCAGTCGGCGTTACTTTTTTCCTACCGGATTTTACTCATAAATTACCCATTATAATCACTATATTATTGGGCGGTGTAATCGGAGGGATTATCGCTCTTAAAATCTCCATGACGGCAATGCCTCAATTAGTTGCAGGATTTCACTCTTTTGTCGGTCTTGCTGCGGTATTTGTAGCTTACGCTACGATACTTGCTCCTGAAAATTTTTCTATAGGAATAGCAGGCAGCTTACCGATTAATTCATTAATCGAAATATCAGTAGGCGTTTCTATAGGTGCTTTAACTTTTAGCGGCTCGGTTATAGCTTTTCTAAAACTACAAGGTTTAATGAAAAGTAGCCCATTAAAATTCTACGGTCAGCAATATATATGCTTATTAACGGCAATAATATTAGTTCTTCTGATAATATTATTCATTCGCTCAGAAAATATATTTTTATTTAATCTAATAGTCTTTTTATCGCTGTTAATCGGAGTATTACTAATAATACCGGTAGGCGGTGCAGATATGCCGGTTATAGTATCTATGTTAAATTCATATTCAGGTTTTGCGGCAGCCGGTATTGGCTTTACGCTTAGTAATAGCCTACTTATTATTACCGGAGCCTTGGTCGGCAGTAGCGGGGCTATACTTAGCTATATAATGTGCAGGGCTATGAACCGCTCATTAATCAAGGTTATTTTTGGAGCATTTTTACCTGCCCCTGTAGGAATTAACAAAGATCTAGATGACGATAAAGTAGCAAAAACAAGCTGTCCTGAAGATGCGGCACATTTACTACTTAATGCATCATCGGTGATAATTGTCCCCGGTTACGGTATGGCAGTAGCCCAGTCTCAGCATATCATAAAAGAGATGGTTGATATATTAGAACGTTCAGATATTAATGTACGTTTTGCCGTACATCCGGTAGCAGGTAGAATGCCGGGACATATGAATGTTTTACTTGCAGAAGCTAATATAGATTATGAGAAGGTACTTGAGCTTGAAGAAATTAATAGAGATTTCGCTACTACTGACGTAGTACTTGTGATTGGGGCAAATGACGTAACTAATCCTGCAGCTAAAAATGATCCAAACAGCCCAATTTACGGTATGCCGGTACTCGATGTCGAAAAAGCACGTACGATTTTGTTTATTAAACGCTCTATGGCATCAGGATATGCAGGTATAGAAAATGAACTATTTTATCACGATAATACTTTTATGTTATTCGGCGATGCTAAGAAAGTAGTTGAGGAGATCGTTAAGTTTCTAAATGAAGATTGACTTAAATAACTCTATTTGTTATAACTTCTTAAATTAAGCCAAAAAACAATTATCATGAATTCGCAAAAAACATTACCGCTTCTGCCAAAAGCCACGGCTATGTGGTTAATTGAAAATACTTCTTTAACTTTTAAGCAAATTGCCGATTTTTGTGGTATTCATGAATTTGAAATAAAAGGTATGGCTGACGGTGAAGTAGCACAATCTATAAAAGGTTTAAATCCAATTGCAAACGGTCAATTAACTTTAGAGGAAATTGAACGTTGCAGTAAAGATCCTAATACTAGTTTGCAAATTTCATATAGCCCTGCTGATGAATTGATGAAAAATCAGAAAAAACAGCGTGCTAAATACACTCCTATAGCAAGACGTCAAGATAAACCGGATGCTATATATTGGTTATTATCTAATTATCCAAATATCCAGGATCATCAAATAATTAAACTAATAGGTACTACTAAAACTACTATCGATGCTATCAGAACCCGTAGCCATTGGAATATGAATTCTATTCGTCCTCGTGATCCCGTATTACTTGGAATCTGTAGTCAAATAGACTTGAATAAAATAGTAGAAAGCCTAAAGCCTCCACAAAATCCTACAAAAGAATCATAAAATAATTCTGATTGTTATCCTACCTTAACCAGTGTCATTGCGTGACTCTTATGTCATTCCCTATAAGTACCGGACAATTTTTAAAAAGACTCGTCATTGCGAGCCGGCTCTTATGCCGGCGTGGCAATCAGGAGTTTTTTAAATATTATCTTATGAGATTGCCGCGTCGTTGCTAACGCAACTCCTCGCAATGACGAGGATTTTTTAACAATTGTCCGGTAACTATAACTATAGGGAATGACATCGGTAGGTTTTTCGATCCATGCAACAATGCCTTCACGTAGGCAATGTCTTGCTCACAAACGGAATTTTAAAAAAAGTGATTATTGCCTAATAAGTCGTTTATCGCTAGGTAAAGTGTAACTTTGATCTAGAGAGCGATAGGGACAAATATCAATCCCACCACGCCTAGTATATACTATATAAATAGAAAGGAATTCAGGATTTATAGCATTTTTAATGTCTGTAAAAATACGCTCGGCACACTGCTCTGCAAACTCATTAAAATTTCTAAAAGATATTAGATATTTCAAGAAAGAATCATGTTTTAACTTTTTTCCTTTATATTTTATGACGATTGTACCCCAATCCGGTTGACCGGTTACTAAGCAATTTGATTTTAGTAAATTAGAATTAATCTCTTCTTCTACCAAAATATCTTCATACTCAATTAAACTATTATCTGGTGGACCGTAATTATTGCATTCTATATCTAAATCATCGATATTTTTACCGCTTGGAACACCAAACTCTATTTTTGTATTTATTGGTAATATTTTGCCTAATATTTTAGCTTGTAGGGCATTACTTAAATCTTGTAAAATTATTCTTTCCAATTCTTCCATAGAATCGACTATAAAATTGTTGAAAGAATTCAAGTATAATTTAAGAGATTTTGATTCTACAATATTGGGAGAAGTTACAGGTATATAAAAAGTGCCTACTCCAACACATGGCTTACCTTTATTATTAAGCCAAGACAATTCATATGTATTCCAAACATCTACACCGTAAAATGGTAGATTATTACCGTTTATTCCGAGTTCGTTTCGATTATTTATACGTGGAATTTTAAATAACAAAGTTGCATCATAACTATCTTTATAAGTACTTTTTTTACCAAGTAAAGAAGCAGATAAAGGCATTATTTATGCTCCTTGTGCTAAAATTTCTTTTTGTTGTAATTCATCATATTCTTTTAGCATATAACCACGCCCCCATACCGTATCGATATAATCTCTACCACCGGCAGCATCGCTTAATTTTTTACGAAGCTTACAGATAAATACGTCAATAATTTTCATTTCCGGTTCGTCGACACTGCTATATAAGTGATTTAAGAACATTTCTTTAGTTAAGATAGTTCCTCTTCGAAGTATTAATAGCTCTAAAATAGCATATTCTTTGTTTGTCAAATGTACTTTTTTGCTGTCGACTTCTACAGTTCTAGTATCTAGGTTTACGCTAACCTTATCAAATCTAAATACTGATGCTGCATGCCCTTTAGAACGTCTAACTATAGCTTTAATTCTAGCAATTAATTCCTCTCTTACAAACGGCTTGGTTAGATAATCATCGGCTCCGGAAGAGAACCCGGTAATTTTTTGATCCGTATCTGTCAAGCTAGATAAAATTAAGATTGGAGTTTTTATTTTGGCAGCACGCAATCTTAGTAATATCTCAAAACCATTAATATCAGGTAACATAAGATCTAAAATCACTAGATCATAACCACCAACCTTGCCAAGTCTTAAACCTTCTACACCAACTGAAGCTTTATCGCAAACTATCCCCTCTGAAGCTAAAGTCAACTCAATTAAGTTAGCCATTTCCGGCTCGTCTTCAATTAACAAAACTCTCATTATTTTTCTCCATAAAATTCATTTTTTATATTGTGCTATAATTTAATTACAGTTAATTATTGTTAACTAAATTATAATTTTTTATCTAGTGCTTTATACATTCATTAATCACATAAGTAAAGAATATTTAATCAAATTGATAAAATTTTTACTATTAAGCTCTATCTGTGATTTAAAAACCATGGCGTTTAAAACGAAATTTATTAAATAATTAAATGATTTTCTTAGTTTTGATGCTCCGACATTTTCTTATGATATAAGGCACCAAAATCTATAGGATCAATCATTAAAGGCTGGAATCCTGCATCTTGAGTACAGCTAGCTATAATTTTTCTAGCAAACGGAAATATCATTGCCGGACAATGAACGGACAATAAAATCGGATGTTGTTCAGTATCAATATTAATTAAATTAAATACTCCAGCATATTTTAATTCTATCTGAAATAATTTATATTTTTCATTTCTCGCAACTGCTTCAATATTTAACTCTACTTCATAGAAATTTTCTTCCGATAAATTAGTAATATTTATATCTAGAGATAAATCAATTTGAGGACGTTGATCCAAAGCTGCAAGAGAAGATGGGGCAGAAGGGTTCTCAAGAGATAAATCTTTTATATATTGTGCATTGACGGAAATATGAGGTATTGCCTCATTAGTATCGGTGTTTATTGTACTCATAAAAATCCTTATTAAAAATTTAATATTTATAATTACTTACTTGGTAAGTAAGAATTAATAAACTTTTTACATAAAAAAGTTATGTTAACGGTAAAGTTACGCCTACTTGTTTCATATATTTTCCTTGTCGATCGGCATATGAAGTATCACAAACTTGATCACTTCTTAAAAATAAAAACTGACAAGCTCCTTCATTTGCATATATTTTAGCAGGTAATGGAGTAGTATTAGAAAACTCTAAAGTTACATGTCCTTCCCACTCCGGTTCTAACGGCGTCACATTTACTATTATACCGCATCTTGCATAAGTGGATTTGCCGACACAAATAACTAACACATCACGCGGTATTTTAAAATATTCTATAGTTCTGCCTAGGGCAAAACTATTAGGTGGAATAATACACACATCTACTTCTCTATCAACTAAATTATATTCGCTGAAATTTTTTGGATCAACCGTAGTAGAATTAATATTGGTAAATATTTTAAATTCATTAGATACTCTAGCATCATAGCCGTAAGAAGATAAGCCGTAAGAAATAATCTTTTCTTCATTATGAACTCTTACCTGCTTTTCCGCAAAGGGCTTAATCATACTTTGATTTATAACAGCTTCCTTTATCCACTTATCTGACATTATAGCCATAATCAAAACTTAATTTACTTAATAAACTAATGATTATAACTCATAATTATTTACAATACAAAATTTTTCTTTAAAACTATAAGTCTAAGACTACTCGAATAATGATAGTGATAATAATACAACGTTATCTATTTAAAATTAAATTATTATCAATTAAATTAGTTTTTTATTGTCAATTCTGAAAAGTATTATTATATTTTAGCGTAGTTAGATTTATATTTGTTATACTAAAAATTTATTTTGTATAGTAAATTTTATTATTTAAGTTTATTAAGGGCTTTATAAAGTGAAAAATTTATTATTAGCTGCAAGTATTATTTGCTTTGCATCGGCTGGTCTTGCCGAAGAAAATCCAACACCCGTTATTTCTAATTCTGATACTGAAATAAAATTAGAAGGATTTTATTTATTTGAAAGTGGTTATATTAAACAAGATCATTTAATTTTATTTGATAAAAATGTAACCGATAACAGGAAAAAGCTAGGGTTTTACACGGAGGCAGCGTTTGCGGCAACTATTACTAAAACTATCAATGATGTAATAGCAGGTGCTAAAATAGTGCTTCAGCCTACTACAAGAGCAAAAACCTCTACAAGTTATAATGGATCACATATCTTTATTGAAACTAGTTACGGTAAAGTAGAACTCGGCTCTCCTGCCGACGCAAGCGCTAAATTGCGTATTACCGGTACTCAAGTAACTGCAGGTACTGGAGGATGGTATAGATATGCTCTACTTGACGGTCAGTATATGAGATATAACGGCTTAAAACCGGATTTTGATACTAGTGCTAGCTTTTATCTTGAGTCATACTCTAATTCTTTTGAGCAAATCAATGATAAAGCTGAGAGAGCTAGAAGATTGAATTTTTTCACGCCTAAAATGAAAGGCTTCCAAGCCGGTGTATCTTATACTCCCGATACTGCTAATACAGGCGGTAATAGAGATATAAATAATTTAACGCTTGAAAGCTCAGGAAGAAACGGGATTAGTGTTTCTAGAACCGGAATAAAGACGGTTAAATTAGAGAATAACGAAACTATGACTATAAACCAGAATATTCGAGATGCTTTTTCTGCCGGCTTAACTTATGAACATGAAATTAGCGAAGATGCAGACTTAAAATTATCTGTTACCGGAGAATATGGTAAACCTGCTCGTCGTCTTATTCATGCTAAAACTGACGGAACTACAATCCAAGTACTTAATACTTATAAGCTTTCTAATTTAAAAGCATATAATCTTGGAGCTGTATTTACTTATGGTAATTTCTCTTGTGGAGCTTCTTACGGTAATTTAGGTAAAAGCTTAACTGCTAAAGAATATTATAAAGTCGGTCGTGATACCTATTATTACAATGGAGCAGTTGCTTATGGACAAGGACCTATAAAAACAAGTCTTGAATATCTCAAAACTTCAAGATATAAAAACACCGTTGATGCTGTAAGTCTTGCTACTGAATATAAGATCATGCCAGGCTTATTACCATATGCTGAAATTTCTCATTTCCAAGCTAAAGGTAAACCTGTATATTATCCTGAAGCACCTAGTAAAACAACACGAGGTACTGTTGGTCTTATAGGTACAAAACTTAAGTTTTAATTGTTTACAAATTGACATCATTTTATAACTGATTAGCATTATTGTAAGAGTTAGTAAAATTACTAACAAACTCGTTATGCTCTTCATGAGAATAAAAGAATTCCATCACTATTATAATCAAGGCTTAGAGCAATCTTATGCCTTGATTATTCTACCTTTTTAATCGAACTATCAATAAATTTTATAGCAATCTTGTTTACTCTTCTGTTAAACCTCTGAACCATTCTATAGCCTGAGTTTTCTAATTCTCGTCAAATTATTACTTAACTCCGTACTTTATTTACTTAAATAGCATATTTCAGAAAGCTACAACCAAGATGAATTTAAAGTTGAGCTTACACAGCGTAAATATACATAAGTACTGGCGAACCATGAAAAATTCGTGCTATATGCCTTTTGATTAAATAAAATTATATATTTTACTTTTTTTATTGTTAGATGTTGACTTTCTTTGATTACCATATATTGTGATGCAACCATAATATATGGTAATCATGTGATATATAATTTTTATTATTTTAAAACAGGAGTAACACTATGAATCATGCTAAACTTACAAACTCAGGATATTCCTTTGTAAATGGATTAGAAGCAGTTACAAGATATGCAACCGCTTCTAAATTATTATTTAAAGATACATATAATTTTGTTTCTAGTTCCAACCTAAAAAAAATATCTACAATATTACATGCTTTAAATATTCAGAAAGTCTATACAAAAGATGGCGATTTTGAGGCAGCATTGAAGTTTTTTCATATGAAACAAGATAATTCTCTAAAGATAAAAATAGATGTAACTCATAACATAGAAAAGCCAACATCAGAGGACAGTGAAAATTTTTTTTCTCCTATATTAAATGTATTTAAAAACATGATGGAAACAAGTAATATTATAGATAAATATATTACAGCAATCCCTCATTTAATGAGTATAGGTTTTACCTTAAAAAAAATTTCAAGCCCCAACCACGTTATAAGCAAATTTGATGCAATAAAGGTGCCAGCACTTATGGCTGCTGCTACCGCTATCGGAAAACCTTTAATAGATACAATTAAAGAAGATTGTTCTACTATAATTCAATTTTTTAAGAATAGTAATAAGCTCTTAACTGGCGTTTATAATCTTTTCGGTAATAATAATGAAGATTTTGCATATTATCCGTTAGAGAAATGTCATCAGGAGGATCAAGTTGATGTTATAGGAGTGGAAGATAGTAACATCTATTAATTTGAACTAGGCAAGATGAATTTAAAAGCCTATAAAAACTTTTAATACTAGGTTCTGTGAAGATTTCTAATTGATTTGCTATTTTGAGGCGTTTTTTAGCGAAAATTAATAAGATTTTTGAAAGAATAGTTATTCATACTTTAAAAAAATCTTATAATTTGCAGCAAAAAATAACCAAAATTAAATCTTTTTAGAAACCTTCACAAAACCTAAACCAGTACAAGCGAATTTGTAAATAATTCGCTTGTATCAAATCATATAAAATATGCTAGGTTTTTACACTCAATCTTTAACTATTATGATGAAAATCTATTATTTTTAGGGAAGCCCATAGGAGGTAATTTACCGGTACTACCTCTTTTCCCTAAAAATGCAATAATATTTTTTTCGAGCTTTGCTTTTCCATTGTTATTCCAGCCTAAACCGTCTTCTTTATTAAATATTTTAATATCTAGAAGTTTTGCATTCTTAAATTTTTGCAGCGTTACACCTTGCCCTTTTTTCATTTCAGGTATTTCATCTATATTAAATACCAGTAATTTACGGCTTTCACCTATGCAAGCAATACTATCCCCTTTTACAGGCAAACAAGCTATACATACATGACCATCCGGTACGTTCATAATTTGCTTTCCTGTTTTTGTTTGAGCTATTACTTCATTTGAATTAACTAAAAATCCCTTACCTATACTACTTGCAAGCAATAAAAGCTGTTCAGGTTTATAGACTAAAATATTTGTAATATCGTTATTGCCTATATCCACAAGTAGCTTTATAGATTCGCCGCTGCCTTTACCTTTAGAAATATTATCAGCAAGTAGAGTAAAAAATCTCCCTTCTGAACTAACTATTAATATTTTATCAGTCGTGTAAGCTTCTAAAATAAATTTTTCTGCGTCACCTTCTTTATATTTAATAATCGATAAATCGGTGTTATGACCTTTTAACGAACGTACCCACCCCATTTTTGAGCAGATAATTGTAATCGGCTCTTTAGTAATAAACGCCGTTATATCAACTACCTGACTCGTAAGCGTTACTTCTTCAAAGCTTGTACGTCTTGCTCCTATTACCGTATTTAATCCAAATTTCGTTTGTACTGCTTTTATTTCCTTTTTTATTACTTTCCATAATTCTTTTGGATTATTTAAAATCTCTTCTAATATGGCTTGTTGTTTTTGTAAATTACCATATTCATTAATAATTTCCTGCTCTTCAAGTTTACGAAGTGAGCGGAGACGGGTATTTAATATTGCTTCTACTTGTATTTCGGTTAGTTTAAACCGCTTCATCATTATCGCTTTCGGCTCATCTTCTTCACGAATAATTTTAATGATTTCATCAAGATTTAGATAAGCTATTCTAAGACCTTCTAAAATTTCTAAACGATGCTTGATTTTGTTTAAAAGATAAGTTGACCTACGAGTAACAATATTTTGTCTATGAGCTAAAAACTCTTGTAAAACCTCTAAAATATTCATTACTCTCGGCACGTTATTACTGCCAATCACATTCATATTTAGCTGAATGCGGCTTTCTAAATTCGTTAGCTTGAATAGAGATTCCATAACTATCTGCGGATCACAACTACGATCTCTTGGCTCTATAATCAACCTAATAATATCGGTTGATTCATCCCTAATATTGCCAACAAGCGGGATTTTTTTATCCTTTAGCAATATTGCTATTTGTTCTATGAGTTTTGATTTTTGAACTTGATAAGGTATTTCGGTTACGACTATCTGATATGTACCATAACTTAGTTCCTCTTTTTCCCATCTGCTTCTCACTCTAAGACTACCGCGTCCCGTACTATAAGCACTGCTAATAACTTCGGCTTTATCAATAATTATACCACCGGTCGGGAAATCAGGACCTTTAATAAAATTCATTATATCGTTAATTTCAGCTTTCGGGTGGTCGATTAAATGCACCAAAGCATCACATAACTCATGTAAATTATGCGGCGGTATATTGGTTGCCATACCCACTGCTATTCCTTCCGAACCGTTAGCTAGTAAGTTTGGAAAACTTGCCGGCATTATTACCGGTTCTAAATCGGAATCATCATAAGTAGGACGAAAATCTACCGTATCTTTGTCGATATCCACCATCAATAACATACATATTTCCGTCATACGTGACTCAGTATAACGCATAGCCGCTGCATTATCACCGTCTATAGACCCGAAATTGCCCTGCCCATCAATTAAAGGATAGCGAAGCGAAAAATGCTGAGCAAGGCGTACCAAGGTATCATACACTGCCACATCACCGTGCGGGTGATATTTACCTATTACGTCACCGACTACTCTTGCACATTTCTTATAGCCAGAATTCGGCTCAAGCCTTAGCTGTAGCATTGCGTATAATAACCTACGATGCACAGGCTTAAGTCCGTCACGTACGTCAGGAAGCGAACGCGACATAATCGTTGACAACGCATAAGCAAGATAACGCTCCGATAAAGCACTTGCAAAATCAATATTTTCTATTTTAGCTTCTTTCATAAGTATTTAATTTTTATTTATCGTCATTGCGAGCAGTCGTTGTTGCATGGTTCTCTATGTCATTCCTGCGAAAGCAGGAATCCAAAAAAAGTATAAATACAGCAAATTTTTGAAATTAAAAGCTCGCTTTACCCTGGATTCCCGCTTCTGCGGGAATGACATCTAGGGCATTTTTCAATTCTCGCAATGACGTGAGTATCCCAAGCGTCTTCGTGCTTTATCCAATATTTAGTTTCTTTCAATCTTTTATCTGCAAGTTTTGAAAAAAAAATATCCTCTTCAAGCGTAATTTCATCAAAATCTTCTTCCTCTGTTGTCATAAGTTACTCCAATTATACTACTTCAACACACAACTTTGCTTGTTGTAAGCTAATTTCTTACAAACTGCTTTAGCTTGACTAAGACTACCATAATCACCGGCTAAGATTAAATAGAAAAATTTGCCGTCGTCATATTTAACTTTTTTGGTTGTGATAACAACATTTTTAAGAATTTTTGGGAACTTCTTTTTTATTCTTTCTCCTTCCTTTATTGCTTCTGCTTCAGATTTTACCGAACCTAGTTGTACTTTATAACTTTCATTATTTTTGCAATTTTTAGCATTACTAACCTTATCCTTATTTCCTTTTTCAAGCTTTATTATATTTAAATCCGTTTCATTTTTGGCGTTATTACTTGGCTCTATTAATGCAATAAGGTTAGATATCTCATCAAAAGATTCATCACTTTGACTTTGGTTACGAGAGTCTATATTCATAGGTTTCTCAGGGTCAGGAAGAAATTTTACGGTTTTAATATTTGTATCTTTAGCAATAAGATTTTCATATATCGTACTATGTACTGCTGCTATTTGGTTATTCTCTATTATAGACGGTTTTATTTTTGTGGGCAGCTCATCAGGATAAATAGTAATTACCGGCTTGCTATTCTGATAATATTGATAAGCAAAATAAATACCAGATATACATACCAAGGATACTAGACATATTTTAACAAAAATATTATTGATCATATATAAAAATTCAGGTAATTCTATGTCATTCCTGCGAAAGCAGGAATCCACCATAAAGCGAGATAAATCGAGCTTTTAGATCTAAAAATTTGTTGTATTTATATCTTCTAATTAGTGGATTCCCGCTTTCGCGGGAATGACATAATCAGTATACAATTACATTCTATTCATCGGTTCTACACCTATCACTTCAAGACCGCTAGCTATAACTTTTTGTATAGCTTTAGCAAGAGCAAGACGAGCAGTAGTTAATTCTTTATTGTTTTCAATTACAAATCTATAGTCGCTATTTTCTTTACCGAAATTCCATATAGCATGAAATTTTGAAGCTAAGTTTATTAAATAAAATGCGATGCGATGCGGTTCAAAATATTTTGCAGATGCTTCTAATGTTTTTGTCCAGCTAGCCAAAAGTTTTATGATCTCAATTTCTTCTTCTGATGATAATAAAGATAAATCATACTTGCCGGCTTCAAAGTCATTATAAGATTCCGGCATTAATTCCATGGCTTTTGATAAAATTGATATTGCTCTAACATGTCCATATTGTACATAGAAGATAGGATTTTCTCTTGATTGTTCTTTCACTTTTACTAAATCAAAATCAAGCGGTTTATCATTTTGCCTTGTTAACATGATAAATCTTATGATATCTTTCCCCACCTCATGATTTACATCTTGTACACTAGCAAAACTCCCAAGACGTTTTGACATTTTAACCGACACACCGTTTTCAACAAAATTGACCAATTGACAAATTTTAACGTCTACTTTAACCTGCTCCTTACCTAAAGCTTTGACAATTGCCTCAATTCTTTTAACATATCCGCTATGATCGGCACCAAGTACGTAGATTAAATGATTAGCCCCTCTATCTATTTTATCCTTAGCATATGCAAGATCAGAAGCAAAATACGACCAACTTCCATCAGCTTTTTCTATAGGACGATCTTGACTATCACCATAGTTGGTAGATTTAAACAATTTTTGAACTCTGTTATCCCATTCCTCATGAACTTTACCTTTAGGAGCAGGTAACGTACCTTCATAAATTAGCCCCATACAGTCCAGTAATCTAACTGTTTCCTCTATTTCGCCTTTATCATGTAATGATTGCTCAGAGAAAAATATATCATGTTTAATACCTAAATCCGCCAAATCTTTTCTATTTAAATCAAGCATCTTTTCTACAGCAAAATTTTTGACTATTTTGAACCTTTCCGCTTCATCCATCGTTAATAATTTATTACCGTATTCTTTCGCTAAAATTTGTCCAACCGGAATTAAATATTCTCCCGGATATAAACCGGCAGGGATAGTAATTTTTTCGCCTAAAGCCTCTTTATAACGTAGTAATACCGTACTAACTAAATCATTTATTTGCGAACCAGCATCATTAACATAATATTCTTTTGTAACAGTGTAACCTACCTTTTGCAAAATTCTTGCTAGCACATCGCCATATACCGCACCCCTAGCATGCCCTATATGCATTGGACCCGTGGGATTTGCCGAAACATACTCGATATTAATATTTTTGTTCTTATCTATATCAATTTCAAAAAATTTTTCTTCGTGCTGTAGAATATTTTTAATTGCTATCTGCCAACTTTCAGCTTTTATAGTAAAATTAATAAAGCCAGGTCCTGCTATTTCTATACTTGCAATATAAGGTAATGTTATAAGTACTTCTTTAAACTTTAAAGCCACTTCCCTAGGAGAAGTATTTTCTTTAGCAGCAATGATCATTGCAATATTACTTGATAAATCACCGTTAAAATTATCTTTTGGAGTTTCAATAGTAGCATTCTTTGCTATTTCTTGATTGTTATATAATTGCTGACTTGCTGCAATTATATCTTGTTTTAATTGATTAAATATATTCATGATTAAGTTTTAAATATTGTTAAAATTCAGAAAATAGACTTCTTACAAACGCTCGCTAATACGGAGGAATTTGTAGGAGACACGGAACGCAGCACCGCAGCGTACACTTTAGTACGTGAGGATGTGAGTACCGGATCGACGCACAAATTACCCTTAGAAGCAAGTTATGTAAGAAGTCGAGCAGAGCTGATTATATTCCTGAATGGCAAAACGGTCGGTCATACCTGCTATATAATCTGTTATAATTCTAGCTTTACTATATGTTTCATTAGAGTCTATTAGCATCTTCCAATTAACCGGCAATAAATTAATATCATCCATATAAACCTTAAACAAACCTTGTACAATTTTAGTACATTTAAGACTGATTGCCGTAATTTTATTACTTTTATAAACTCTCTCGTTCAAGAATTTTTTAATTTCTCTGATACGCTCATTAGTTTTTTCGGTAAAATCCACTACCTGATAATTCAAGTTACGTATCTCGTCTATGTCAGTAATTTTTTCTTTATTTAAATTTTCTTTTGTTTGCCATAATAAATCGGTAATCAATTCATGCATTAGCTTACGTACTACCTCATAAATCAGACATGAGGAGCTAATATTCTTAAATTTTGACTTGAGTTCAAAAACATATTGATCAATATATTTAAGCTCAGCAAGACTATTAAAATCGATAATTTTAGCACCGATACTATCTTCCAAATCATGCGAAATATAACTAATATCATCGGCAAGTGCTGCTATTTGAGCCTCTGCTGACGCATAAGTATCAAGTTCTAAATCATTTTGCTTATTATACTCTGCTATATATTCATTTATCTCGCCTAGTATAGGTCCGTTATGTTTTACGATTCCTTCTAAAACTTCCCATGTTAAATTGACTCCGTTATAAGCCGCATATCTTTTTTCAAGTAATGTTAGTATCTTTAAAGATTGAGCATTATGGGAAAAGCCGTTATATTCTTTCATACATTCATTTAAAGCTCTCTCTCCCGCATGACCGAAAGGCGTATGCCCAAGATCGTGAGCAAGTGCTATTGTTTCAGCTAAATCACTAGATAAATTTAAAGTATTGGCAACCGAACGTGCAACAGTTGAAACCTCTAAGGAGTGGGTTAATCTATTTCTATAATGATCTCCCTCGTGATTAATAAAAACCTGAGTTTTATATTGCAAACGCCTAAACGCATTAGTATGAATGATGCGATCACGATCACGTTCAAACTCGTTTCTATAAGAGGTTGGGATTTCCCTGTATAATCTACCTCTGCTTTTCAGCGGATCGGAAGCATATGAAGCTAGCATCATTATCCTTTATTTTGAAAGGCGTTGAGGTGTGGTTCTAACTTTTCGTCATTGCGAGGAAATTGCATAGCAATTGACGAAGCAATCTCAGGAGTTTGTTATTATTTCATGAGATTGCCACGCAGCCTACGGCTGCTCGCAATGACGGTTTGGTAGCTACACCACAATGCCGACTTGAAAAAATATTCATTATACTATATAATTTACAAGACTTTTACAAGGTAATTTTAAGTGACGATAACAATTACGGATAGAGCTTTTCAGCGAACACGCGAGTTAATAGAGCTAGAAAAAGATAAGAATTTAGTACTGCGAGTTTCGGTTGATAGCGGTGGCTGCTCAGGTCTAATGTATAATTATGAATTAGTCTCAAAAGATAGTATAGAAAAAGATGACCACGTTGTTACTAAACATAATGCTACAATTATTATCGACCCTATCTCTCAAAAATTTATGCTGGATTGTACTCTAGATTTTATTGAAGAACTCGGCAGTTCATATTTCAACGTGAGTAATCCACAAGCTAAAGCAAAATGCGGCTGCGGTAATTCTTTCTCGGTATAGGCATTATTGCACATGTAATCCTAAATCGTCATTGCGAGGAAATTACGTAAGTAATTGACGAAGCAATTTAGTTAAAAATGCTAATTTTTAGCATTTTTTATTATTTTTCTAGATTGCCGCAGCCACTGTCGTGGCTTCGCAATGACGACTTGGATATCCACGCAATAACGCCAACACTAGGAAAGAATGACATAGCAACATTCACAAACATTTACCCTAAATCTTGATCATTAGGTTGAGGGACAACACCAAGCTCGTTAACTTCATTATTATCACCATAAGGAGGACGGTCTATTTTTTCATTATTGCCATTGTTATTACCCTCATCTTCGTCATCTGAAATATTACTATCTATGTTAATATAAACATGTTGTTCTTGGGGTTGTTGGTTTATCAAATTATGTTTTAATGTTTCAGCTTGCGATTTTCTTAAATTTAGTCCTTGTCCTCTAGATTGCTCAGTAGTAAGAATTGCAAGCCCCTCAGATTGTCTTATTAAATCATCGCATACAAAAACTCCGCAGTCCGAAGTATTTCCTTCTTCTTGTTGTTGAATTTTTAAATCTATTATTTCTGCATCAGGACAAATTTCGGTAATAAGTTTCACTAAGTTAGGACGATCATTTAACAGTGTACCTAGAGGATCATTATACGTAAATATTATCTTATTTGTATCATCTTTGCTAATCATCATACTTACCCAATGCCCATGCCCTGTATTAATCGGCATAAGTACAACTTTACCTTTTTCAAGCAAATCCTCATATACTCCCTCTTGAAGTGCCTCTCTGACTTGTTCAGGTTTTGCTAAATCAACATGTGTAACTATTGAAAACTTATCTTTGTCTATATTTGCTTCTAATATGTTTTTTATATCATCTTCAGTATAACAGTAATCCGGTTTTTGTATATTTTCTATAGTATGAAGCGGGGTATTTTCCATTGATTGCGGTTGTGGTTGCTGCGGCTGAACTAAGGGCTGTTTTTGAGGCTCTGTATCGGTTTGTTTGTTTATTTCTTTTTTATCATTAGGCAGTTGTTCATTTTGATTTTGTTCTACGTTTTTCAGTTGCTCAGCTTGCTGCTTCGGTGGCGGAACAAAGCCATCTATTATAGTATGAGTGTCGTTGAAAAATCTTGTTCTATCATCCTCCCTAGCAAGCGAACTCAGATCTTCCTTTTTGCCTTTTTCAAGAATTGAGCGTTGAAAAGCCGTATTTTCCTCCATCTTTGTCTCAGAAGCTTTTAATTTTGATAACAGTAATTCTTGTTCTTCTTTATCATCGTCGGTACTACTAGCAGCTAAATCATATTCTAAAATAGCTTGCGATATTAAATTTGATTTAAATAAATAGCCTGCTAAAGATTTAGAAAGTTCTTTTTTTAAAGATAGATAATTCTCTACTTCTTTTTTATTCTTAGGGGTGTTAAAAATTCCCCTAAGAATAAAACTACACTCTTCTATCGGTTCTATACTTAAACTTACCTTGAAATATTTTACTGCTTCAAAAAGCAATTTAATGACTGTTTTGTTTTTATTTTCATCTTTATCTTCGCTTTTATAAAATCTTCCCAAATTTAAAAATAATTCACCAATTTTGTTACAAATTTTGCTAAAAGTCTTAGGATGGTTATCATGGCCATAGTTAAAGTTAAAATTTTTATCAATTTCTAGAGCGTTAATATATTCCCTTATTGCTTTAAACCAATCTAATTGTGATTCACTATTTTCATAAATCATCCCTAAATAATAATGAGCATTGGCTTTTATTTCATTTATAACAGCAATAAGTTCAGGCTGCTTTTCTGTAAATTTTTCAAGCCATTTTAATGCTTCTTCGTAATAATCAGTTGCTTCATAAGGTTTTAATTTTATATCTAATATAACTTTATCTAATAAATTTTCTTCAATTAAGATTTTTTTTGCCACTGTAATTACATTCGTCAGCGGCTGCAAATCTTGCGATTGCGGATAAAGTTTTTTACAAAAAGATAAAGCTTTACACTGTTCTTCTAAGAAGTATACATAATTACCTAATATTCCTTGGAAATGAGTTTTAGTATGTATATCTTCCGACTTATAAAATTTTCTTATAATTTCTAAAAATGAAGCAACCATTTTTAGGTGCTTATCAGGATTTTTTAGTTGATCATTAGAATATTTAATATATGCCTCTTTAAGCTCTTCTATTTCTTTTAAAGCAGAGAAAAAGGTTTCTTCGATTTTTTGTATCGGTGATTTATTTAATATTTTTTTTGGCAAATACGGTTGAATTAACGAATAATTTTCTGAGAACGTGTCTGAATCTAGTGGTTGGCGTAAATCAAGCTTATCAAAAGAAATAAATGGACTTATTATGTTATGCTTATTGACTTGAAAAAAATTTGCAATAATTTTACCCACAGTTAAAATATTTTCATTTACTAGATGAGATAAAACTTGCGATAAAATTATCTTACTTTCTTCTGATTTTTGAGGTTTGATATATATTTCTTTTATCGTAGCCCATTTACCTTTGCTTAAGTCCTTAATATTAAGCGTGTCCGAAAAAGGTTTTAATAAGGATATCAATTTCTTTACTTGTTCGATGATTAAAGGCCCATATAAGTTTTGTTTAGTACTCAAAATCTCTTGTAATTCTGATTTCATCGCAATACTTATTATATTTTTTTGTTCCTCAGCAGTTATAGTAGAATTTGCATCGAGAGCAGAATTAAGTAGAGCAGCTCCTTTATTTTTAGAAGACGAAAATATATCTAAGATATTATTTTGTTTATCTATTGCCACAATATTAGCTTTTTTTTTGTCTAAAGTTTCACTCTGGGTAATAACTTCTACAGTTGTAGAAAGATTTGCATCAGAAGCAGAATTAAGTAGAGTATCTCCTTGATCTTCGGAAGAAGCATATACATTAATGATTTTACGTGTTTGCTTATCTATTAGAAGCATATTAGCATTTTTTTCTTCTTCATTCTTACTCTGAGAAATAGCCTCGATATAAGAAAGGATTTTTTCTTGCTCTACTTGTATTTCATCATTTGCGATTGTTCTAATTAATAACGAAATGGCATCTATAACAATAAAAAAATCTTTGGTATCAAGTGTGTCTAAGAAAGATTTAGTATCACCGTTAGGTTTTTTAAATAAATTTATAGATTTTTCTAACTCAGTAATTATAAATTTTTGTTCTTCATCTAAGTTTGAATCTTTCAAATCCTTACTGAGTTTACTTTTTACTGCTTTAATTTTAGTATTTTTTTCTCCTTCAGTTTTATAATCAGCAACGGAAATTATATAAGATAAAGCATCTTTTAATTCATTTTGAATTACTGGACTTAACTGACCGTTACTATCTCTAAAAATATTAGTGAATTGTTTATATGTATTATCAATAACATCATTTGCACTATTATCTCTAATTATAACTGAAAATTTAACTTTTTCGGCTAATTCTAATATTTGCCAATAAATATATGAATTAAGAATTGTTTGAATAGAATCTATCGCTTTATTATGAATCCCAGGACATTCTATAATATTAATTCCACCTTCATTATCAGATATAAAAAAGTTATTAACGCCCTTATATTCATTATCTGCTTTATGGTGTATTTTTTTATTATATTCCTGTTCTTTCGCATATAAAGAGCAGTCCTCGTCCTCTATTAATTTTTGTCCGCTTAAAAAACAGCTAAGAGTAGTCGCTCCTACTCCGTTCATCCCTACCATTACAATTAGTTTCTTTATAATATTTCCTGTTTTAGTAATTTCATTATGACTTTCTGCGATTAATTTCAAAAGCTCATTACCATCTTTTATCATTGGTCTTTCCAAATGATAAAAATTTGCAGGAGGTTGCAAGTTTTTATTCGTGATTTCTACATCTAATGCATTTTCTTTCTGTATTTTTTCTGAATATGTCTCTATTGAATCATCATCAAAAATATTTATATTTATACCGGCATAAGAAATTACTATCTCTAGGACACCATTTCCTTTTATTTGTAATAAGGTTTTTATTCCAACATTAGTTATTTCTTTATTATGTATCAAAGAGAGTTTGGTTATTGTTTTGTTAAGCCTAGGTATCTCAGCTAAAATTTTTACCTGCTCATCATTTATACCGCAATTATCTAAATATACTTGCTTGATAGTCTTGTTATTTCTTAAATAATTCGCTATATATTGTACATTTTTTGTTATAAAAGCATTATTACTAAAATCTAAAGTGGCTATAGAAATAAACTCTGTAAGCTCGCTATTTGGCTTTACTAATTTTTCATTGAATATTGAACGAGTATTATTAGAAAGCCAATCTATAATATCTTCATAATGATTAGATATGGAATACTTGCTTGAAGTTAATATCTTATCAAAATTAATATTATGTAATTTTTCTGAAACATTGCATTCTTCAAAAATACCTAAGTTTGGAGTGTGTTTTTTTATCAAAAGATTATTAAAATATTCTGTCAAAAAATCATTTACATTTTTAGACACTCGTTCCTGTTTGGGACTCCCAAGTAGTGTACTGCTAACCGCCTTTATTTGATTCCACATAATAATTGGACCTATAAATTATTTGCATTTATACAAATGAAAACATTTTTGATCTATAAGTTGAATAAATAAATATTAACATTACTTAAAAAATTTTTCTGAATAAGTAAATTTACAACAAGGATTTAAAGGTGAATTGGTGAAATTCTGAGAATAAAAAAGTTCTATTTTTAAATTGAATTAATAGGGGAATATTTAATATATTTTGAAAGGTAAAATTTGAGATTATTTTTCTTTTGTAATTTTATCATATTTTTTTAGTTTGATAAGAATGGACTCTAAATTATCTAGTTTAATCATACATGGGCCGTCACTTGGAGCGTTATCAGGGTCTTGATGTACTTCCATATACATACCGGCAATACCTACAGCCGTTGCTGCCTTTGCAAGTAGCTCTACATATTTTCTTTCTCCACCAGTACTACCTCCTAACCCTCCCGGTTGCTGAACGGAATGTGTCGCATCAAAAACTACAGGTATATTTAACTCCGCCATTATTGCAAGACTACGCATATCAGATACCAAATTATTATAACCAAAACATGCACCACGCTCTGTAAATAATATATCCTTCACCCCAAAAGCTTCTAGTTTTGTTTGTACATTTTTCATATCCCAAGGAGCTAAAAACTGCCCCTTTTTTACTTTTACTATTTTACCGGTTTTCGCTGCGGCTTGCAATAAGTCGGTTTGTCTACATAAAAACGCCGGGATTTGTAAAATATCTGCTACTTTAGCTGCTTCAGTACATTGACTCTCAGAATGAACATCAGTAACAATTGGACAATCAAATTCAGCTCTTACTTTTGATAAAACTTTTAAACCTTCCTCTATACCAAGCCCTCTAATCCCACTTATAGAAGTTCTATTAGCTTTATCAAAAGAAGATTTATAAATAAACGGAATATCAAGCTTGTTAGTTAATTTAGTAAGTCTTTCTGCCATAAATAAAGCGTGGTCTTGTCCTTCAATCTGACAAGGTCCTGCAATTAGGACAAACGGTAAATCATTTCCTATTTTGATATTATTAAGTTTTACTACTTTTTGCATAATTCTTAGATTTAATTATTAAGTGAGGCACGGATTAATATTTCTCTGTTATATCAGTTGCTGATTCATTTTCTATTAAGTCGTTGTTAATTACTAACGTATAATATTTTTCTTTTATTGTCCTTAAATCATAATTACCATGATAATAACCTTCTATGTTAATAATTTTTTTTAAATAAAAATTTACCTGCTCTGTTTCTAACGGTTCATCTATATTTTTTATAATAGACGACTTAATATTAATAAAATACTCTTTTATTTTTTTAAATTCTTTAATAATTATAAAAATATCACGCGGTTTTATTACTAATACTCCTACAAACAAAATTAATAATATTTGCGTTAAAGACATATTTATATTAGTTTTTTATGTTTATATTTTGGATTTAAAATATTCTTGCCTTTCTCGTTTAACATATAGTCAAGATAATCTTGATAATTTCCTTCAAACCAAGTAGCATCACTTTCTTTATCATAAGCGATAATGTGCGTAGCTATTCTATCTAAAAACCAACGATCATGGCTAATTACTAAAACACAACCAGCAAAATCTAAAATTGCATCCTCTAACGCTCTTAAAGTATCTAAATCAAGATCATTTGAGGGTTCATCAAGAAGTATTACATTAGCACCTTCTTTTAATAACTTTGCTAAATGTACTCTATTACGTTCTCCACCAGAAAGTTGTCCAACTTTCTTTTGTTGATCACCTCCTCTAAAATTAAAAGCAGCACAATAGGCTCTACTTTTAACTATTCTATTACCAAGCTGCAATTCATCTAAACTTTCTGAAATTTCTTCCCATATGGTTTTATTATCATCCAAATGATCACGTGATTGATCAACATAACCTAATTTCACCGTTTGACCAATTTTAATAGAACCGCTATCTAGTGTTATTTTACCTGTAATAATATTAAACAAAGTAGACTTACCTGCTCCATTCGGTCCAATAATTCCTACAATAGCTCCACGTGGAACTTTAAAACTAAAATCCGATAATAATATTTTATTGTTAAATTTTTTAGCTATATGTTCTGCTTCAATAACAAGATCACCTAAGCGTGGTCCATTAGGTACAATTATTTGAGTAGGATCGCTTTTTTGTTCTTGTTGTTTATTTAATAATTCTTGATACGCTGTAATACGTGCTTTATTTTTTGACTGTCTAGCTTTTGGAGTTTGACGAATCCATTCAAGTTCACGGTTTAGTTGCTTTATTCTATCATCTTCTTCTTTACTCTCTAAAGCTAATTTTGCTTGTTTTTTCTCAAGCCAAGAACTATAATTTGATTCCCACGGAATACAATTCCCTCGATCAATCTCTAATATCCATTCCGTAACATTATCTAAAAAATAACGATCATGAGTAATAACTATTACCGTACCTTTGTAGTTCTTAAGGCAATCCTCAAGCCAAGAAACTGATTCTGCATCCAAATGATTTGTCGGTTCATCAAGTAATAACATATCAGGCTTTTCTAAAAGCAGCTTACATAAAGCTACTCTTCTTTTTTCTCCACCGGAAATTTTTGTAATATCTGCTTCTTTTGGCGGACAGCGCAAAGCAAGCATTGCAATCTCTATTTCACGTTCTAGATTCCATCCATCACAATTGTCTATTTTTTCTTGCAATTCTGCCTGCTTATCATAAAGATTCTGCATTTCTTCATCAGTGATTTCAGCGGCAAATTTGTTACTTATATCATTAAATTCATCAATAAGTTTTTTCTTTTCATGAAGACCTTCTATGATATTGTCAAAAACATTTTTACTAGCATCAAGATATGGTTCTTGAGGTAAATATCCTATTTTTGTACCAATTTTAGCTGTTGCTTTACCTTCAAACTCTTTATCAATACCTGCCATTATTTTTAATAAAGTCGATTTACCTGCTCCATTTGGACCTATTATACCAATTTTAGCTCTTGGTAAAAATGATAAATTTGTTTCTTTTAAAATTCGTTTACCATTTATAATTTTGCTTAAAGCGACCATTTCATAAACGTATTGATATGACATAAATTACTTATTTCCTTATATTATTATTTTACACTGATAGATATATTTACTACTATTATTGTATGAATTTATTGCTCTATAAATATATAACTCAAAATCAGATATGTAATTTCTATTATTGTTTTTCTTGTTCAGATATTTAATTTGCCAAATCTTAAGAAATAAAATGCTGTATACATGCTTTAATTTTATCAATTTGGATTGTAGGTACTTTTATATCTACTAAATTTATTTCATTCAAGCTTATTGATGATTTTTCCATATGCATTTTAATTTAATTTTAATAATATCAAGTCTAATTCTTCCAAATCTTTGTAATGAAATATTAATTTTCCACCTAATAGATAATTTTCTATTGTTATTTTTATACCAAACTTTTCTGATAAAGCTTTTACTAGTAATTCTAGATCATTGTTGGTAGTACTGTCCTTTAAAAAACGCTTTCCTGCTTTGTTATTATTGTTAGGAGATTTTGTATACTCATTTTTATACCATTGTCTTACTAGTTCTTCTGTTTGACGTACATTTAAATCATTATTTATAATATGATCGGCTATTATTTCTGCATGTTCATGATTTATTAAACATCGAGCTTGACCCATACTTAGTATATTTTCATTTACTTTATCTTGAATAGACTGCGGTAAGTTATTAAGTCTTAACAAATTAGCTATATGACTACGGCTTTTACCAAGCCTCTCAGCTAGTTTTTCTGCTGTATAATTAAAATTTTCAACTAGATATTTAAAACCACGAGCTTCTTCCATAACTGTTAAATCAGTTCTTTGTATATTCTCAATTAGTGCTATTTCCATACTCTCTCTAGCATCTAAATTTTTTATAATTACTGGTATCTCTAAAACTTTTGCTAATTTACATGCACGCCAACGTCGTTCTCCTGCTATAATTTGGAAATTATTATCAACAATAATAGGCTGTAATAAACCATTATTCAATATAGAATCTGCTAATTCTTTTATTTTATCATATTCAAAGTTTTTTCTAGGCTGATTCTCATTTGGTTTTATTTTATCAATATTTATTATTTGTATTATTTCTGATTCTATAGAAATAACTTCTTCTCCAAGTAATGAAGATAATCCTCTTCCTAATCCTTTATTTTTCGCCATATCTTTCTAAGATTTCTTTTGTAAGTTCTATATATGCAACTGCTCCCGAACATTTATAATCATATATAATAGCCGGTTTTCCATATGAAGGAGCTTCAGATAGTTTAATATTTCTTGGAATAACGGTTTTAAATACTAATTCTCCTAAGCATTTCCTAACATCATCTTCCACTTGCTCAGTTAAACGATTACGCTTATCATACATTGTAAATAATATACCTGCAATCTTTATCTTAGGGTTTAATTTTTTCTCTACAATTTCAATTGTTTTTAGTAAATGACTTAATCCTTCTAAAGAGTAAAAATCGCATTGCATTGGAATCAGGACTTCATCACTTGCAACTAAAGCGTTTACCGTTAATAAATTTAATGAAGGAGGGCAATCAATAATTATATAATCATATAATATTTTTATTTTTTCCAATAGGCTCATTAAAATATATTCTCGATCCTTTAATTTTGTTAAATCTAATTCAGCGGCAGATAGATTAGTGTTTGAAGTAATTATTTCTAAATTTGGTATATCTGTAGAAATTATTGCATCTTTCAATTCTATTAAATTTGTTAATACCTGGTATATAGTATTTTTGCGTTGTTGCTGACTAATTCCAAAACCGGTGCTACTATTCCCTTGAGGATCAAGATCTATAACTAAAATTTTTTTATTTACAGCAGCAAAAGCTGTAGCTAAATTTACAGTAGTTGTAGTTTTAGCTACTCCTCCTTTTTGATTAACAATAGCAATTACTTTCATATAATTTTTGTTAAATTACTAACTTCTAAAATCTTCCCTTCTTTAAAAGTAATACTTTGATGTATTAAATAATCAAATAACCACTTCTCTTTTGCTTCTACTATTTCAGTTAAATAATTTTTTCCTTTTAATAACAAAAATTTTTCTTGTACTGAAATATTTTTTATACAATTAAATATTGTATTTAAGTTAGAGAAAGCTCTACAAGTTAATATACTACAATCCATCTCTACTTTTTCTATTCTTTGATTGATTATTTGTATGTTATTATTTGATATCTTTGACGCTTTTTCTAAAAATATACATTTACGTGAATCAGCTTCTATTAAACTTACTTTCGCTACACCTGCAATAGATAATACTATACCAGGAAAACCGCAACCGCTTCCTATATCAACCAAGTGTATTTCTTTATTATCAATATATTGTATTAATTGTAATGAGTCTAGTATATGACGTTGCCAAAAATTATGTATACTATTATCTGATACAAGATTGATTGCTTTATTCCATTTTTTAACTAACCTTTGAAAAATTTCTAACTTTTCAATTATTTCATGTGGAACTTCCATCACTATATTTAGTTTTTAAATAAATTATAATAGCCGTAATTGCTGCAGGTGTAATCCCTGGAATTCGACGTGCTACACCAATAGTAGCAGGTTTATGGGAAGAAAGTTTTTCCTGTATCTCTAATGATATACTTGGTATTTTAAAATAGTCAATATTTTTAGGCATTAACTGTGCCTCTTCACTTTGAAATAAATTAATATCTGCGTGTTGTCTGGTTAAATATGAAGCATATTTTGACTCAATATATAGTAATTGCAAAATATTATTATTTTGTACTTCTTTAAGTATAGGAAAAATTTTAATAGCTTCTTCAACATTAAAATTAGGTATTTTAAATAAATCTAATACTGTTTTATATGTACCATCCTGTGCTACCTGTATACCCATTTTAGCAAGTTTACTAGTAGTTAAAGATAATGTTTTTAATAAATTTCTTGTTTTTTCTATATCTTCACATTTCTTTATGAATATTTTTTTACGTTCTTCTGATACAACTCCAATGTTTATACCTAATTCCGTTAAACGTAAATCAGCGTTATCTGCTCTTAAAGATAATCTATATTCTGAGCGGGAGGTAAACATACGATAAGGCTCCGTAGTGCCAAATATTGTTAAATCATCTATCATTACCCCAATATAACTATTTGCTCTTGTTAATATAAAAGGGGGTTGATTTTTTACTGACAAAGCAGCATTAATACCTGCAACTATACCTTGTCCTGCTGCTTCTTCATATCCTGTAGTACCGTTAATTTGTCCAGCAAAATATAATCCGGTTATTTTTTTTGTCTCTAACGTAATACTTATTTCACGTGGATCAACATAATCATATTCTATAGCATAACCTGGACGCAAAATCGTTGCATTTTCTAATCCTGGAATTGTTTTTATCAATTTTTGCTGTACCTCTTCAGGCAAAGAAGTAGAAATACCGTTTGGATAAATTGTATAATCGTCTAACCCTTCAGGCTCTAAAAATATACGATGTTCTGATTTTGTACTAAATCTAACTATTTTATCTTCTATAGAAGGACAGTATCTTGGTCCTATTCCTTCTATTTGTCCTGAATACATCGCAGACTTATTGATGTTTTCACGTATAATATTATGAGTTTCAGGAGTAGTTTTAGTGATAAAACAATTTATCTGAGGAACATTAACAATATTTGTTAATTCAGAAAAAGGACGAGGAGTTTTATCGCCGGGCTGTAAAGCTGTTTTACTATAATCAATAGTACGCCCATCAATTCGTGGCGGCGTACCTGTTTTTAAGCGAGCAAGTTTAAATCCTATTTTTTTTAATGTATTTGATAATCCATAAGAAGGTTCTTCATCTACTCTACCGGCAGGAATTTTTGTTGAGCCGATATGAATAAGACCTGATAGAAAAGTACCTGTAGTTAATATAATTTTTTGACAAGGAATTTTACTACCGTCATTTAAAATAACTGCTTCAACTTTAGAAGATTTAATTTCTATATCTTCTACTTTTCCGTATAATATATCTAGATCAGGGTAATTTGTTAATATTTGATACATTGCTTTTTTATAAAGCTTACGATCAGCTTGAGCACGAGGCCCCCAAACTGCCGGTCCTCTAGTTTCATTCAGCATTTTATAATGTATGCCTGCCTGATCTATTACATAACCCATTAATCCATCAAGTGCATCAATTTCTTTAACTAATGTGCCTTTTGCAATTCCACCGATTGCCGGATTGCAAGACATTTCACCTAAATTTTCCGGTTTTAACGTAATTAAGAGAGTAGAAACTCCAAGACGTGCAGAAGCAGCTGCAGCTTCTGCTCCTGCATGCCCACCGCCTATAACTATTACGTCATATTTTAGCATTAATTATTCTATAATTTCAGATTTATTAAAGAAAAATTTGATTTCTCTTTTTGCACTATTTTCACTATCTGAACCGTGAATACTATTAGCTTCAATTGATTCACCGAAATCTTTTCTAATAGTTCCGGCTTCAGCTTCCGCAGGATTAGTTGCTCCCATAATTTTACGATTTAAAGTTATAGCATCTGCACCTTTAAGAACTTGAAGCACTACTGCTCCTGAAGTAATATATTCAACTAAGCTATCAAAAAACGGTCTTGCTCTATGTTCATCATAAAAACATTCTGCTTCATATTTAGTTAAATGCTTCATTTTCTGAGCTACTATTTTTAAGCCTGCATTTTCTAAATAAGTATTGATTTGCCCTATTTTGTTCCTTTTAATAGCATCAGGCTTAATCATTGAAAAAGTATATTGTATTGTCATTTTGTAACCTTTATATAATTATTAAATTTATTAGACTTCCTACATAAGTCATCTTATAAAGAGGAATTTGAAGGAGACACTTCACTGCGAACCGCAGCGTATATAGACATACGTGAGGATTCGAGTCTAGGCTCGACGTACAAATTACCTTTAGAAATGGCTTATGCAGAAAGTCTATTTTTTAGCTGAACAATTCCATGTTAAAGCGAATAAACCGCCCCCTATAAGAGCGGAAATACTAAAAAATACAAACACCCCATTCCAACCGTAATTATCGCTAATCCATCCTACACCGACCCCCGCAATGGCTGCTCCTAAATAACCAAATAATCCTGATAATCCGTTAGCAGTACCAACAGCTTGACGCGAGCTAAAATCCGCAGCAGCAATACCTACAAGGAGCTGTGGTCCTGAAACAAAAAAGCCTATTAAAGAAAGAATTACTATGCTTAATAATTCACTTTGAATAGGTATTTTCCAAAACGAGACTAACAATAAGCTAAGCGATACCATACATATGGCAGCAACAGGTCCCCGACGTCCTTGAAATATTTTGTCTGATAAAACACCTGCTATTAATGCCCCTGGGATACCTATCATTTCATATAAACCGATTTGTAAACCTGCATTTGCAAGGCTTATACTACGTAAATCTCTTAAAAATGTCGGTGCCCAATAAATTACCCCGGAGCGTATTATATAAACAAACATGTTAGCCAGACAAACATACCATATTAGCTTGTTACAAAAAACCATTTTAAGTAATTGCGGAGTTAATAGCTTTTCATAATCACCTATGGATTCAGGGGGATATTCTTTATATTCTTCCACGGTAGATAAGCCTACTTCTTTTGGAGAATGACGAAGCCTATTATATAAGAAAAGCGATACTATACAAGCAACTACACCGGGAACGAAAAAAGCAGCTCTCCAATCAAATTTATCGATTAAATAACCACAACTTATCATAGCAAGGGCCCCACCTATTTGGTTAGAAGTTGCTCCCATAGCCCATTTAGTTCCGAGTTCTTTTGGAGCAAACCAGTGAGTAAGCATTTTTGTTGCAGGAGGCCATCCCATAGATTGAAACCAATTACTAGCTATCCATAAAATTCCTATAAGCCACAAAGAATCTGAAAAGCCTATTAGAATAGTAATGATCCCGACAAGTAAAAGCCCTAATACCATAAATATACGAGCATTAACTTTATCACTAATAAAGCCGTTACAAACTTTACTAACTCCATACATTATAGAAGAAGCTGTTAATATCCAACCAATTTGTGTTTTAGTAACCCCAAAATATTCTCTTATAGCAGGAGTTGCTATATTAAAATTCTGACGACAAAAATAAAAAGTTGCATAACCTATAATAATAGAATACAAAATTCTTACTCGCCAACTATTATATTTTTTTACATATGGCGATCTTGGAGTTTTAATTTTGGATTTTGTATTTGTCATATTATAAACTCGCAGGCTAAAAAAAAGCAAGTTTCTTAGAAGCTTGCTTTTTTTTATAATATTAAATTTTAACAAATTCTATTTTTCGGTTTTATTTACCAAAACTTGATATTCTTTATTTAAACCTTTAACGGCATATACCCATAATATTACTATTACAAAGAATATAGAAGCAAAATATGGTGTTGCCTCAACAAAGCCGAATGCAGGAAATAAAATAAAGAATGTAGACTGAATAATAGCACCGCCTGATTTACCGAATCTTCCTCCGATAACTTCAACGGCAGCTTGCCCTTTTACTCGTAAATCCTTATCAAGCGGAATATATGCCATATTTTTAGTAGCATCAAATAAAGAATATTTAACTCCTTTACTTAGAACATTCTGGATCATACCAATCATAACCGCAAGTGCTAAAGGACCTGAAGCAAGAATTCCTGTTAAATTCATAGCAATAACACTATCAAAAAAGATAAAAGCAAAAAATGCAGCACCAGTAAGCAACATCATTAAAGGAGTAATCATTGCTGCAGTCATCCATGATACTTTTCTTAAGATATTACTGCCTATGATCATAAAGGCAATAGCAACCCAACCTTGATAGAATTGGAATTTACCCATATATATAGTGTAAGCTTCTTTTGTTGGATATAATTCTTTTACTTTTGATTTCCAAACACCTTCAACTAAATTTACGGAAATACCATAAGCAATAAGTAGTAATGCTATATACCCCACATATTTAGAAGTAAAGATCATCTTAAAGCTTTCTACTAAGGACATTTTAGTTTTAGCTTTTTTCCCTTTTACAAGTGCTGGATCATAAAGTTTTGGATCGGTTAGAACGTTTTTGTTCATCCATCTATATGTTAATATCACTGCAAAACTACTCACTATCATTATAATAAATAACGGAACAAATTTGAGATGTTCTGCAACTATTTGAGTTTTTTCATGTAAGAAATATCCAATAATTACGGATGTTACAGGCAATGCTAAATTAGCAAGCAAACCAAACATTGAATAAAAACGTTTAGCTTCATCGGTTTTAGTAATTTGGTTAGCAAATTGCCAAAATAATAAACTAAGCATCATTGTTCCCCAAAGCTCTGCCATAGTATAAAAAGATGCAAAACTCCATTTCCCCACTATTCTTATAAACCATTTGAAATTAGGGTAAGCTAAGCTTAAAGATTCTATAGTCTCAGGATCAGGATGAACTAAATCAGGATAAGGGTAGAGGACAAATGCAAATAATGCAAAATATCCTAAGAAAAATGAAGTAATGACGTAAAATACGTTTTCTTGCTTTAAAATATCGCAAAGTTTAACATAAATTACCATAGCGATTACTGCAGACGGTAGCACTATATATGTTTTTAAGAAACTTATTGCTTCAGCTCCTATATCTGTTACTACAAACCCATCTTTAATTGAGCGAAGAGTTGAGTAGTTTAATAAAATACAGAACATCATAAACGCCATAGGCAGAAATTTCTTATTTTCATACCTTTCTATAGGCCAAATTACTTTTCTTAGTTCCGAGATATAATCATCACTTTTAGGAGTACTCATAAATTAAATTTTTCTATTTATTTTGAAGATAAGTATTATACTAAAATATGTTAGAAAAGTCAAATCCGATGATTTTTACTCAAAGGAAATTAAATAAAATGATAAACTTTGATATAAGTAAACGAAATATGATAATTAATTTACTTGATTTTAATTTCTATCTATAATTATTTTCAGATAAATATAGAATCTTCTGACTTCCACACCGTAAATCTCGATGATGGCGTATATTTCAGCATGGCTTTGAGGAAGATAGAATAAAAATATGTCCAAATTAAAAACAGCTCTATTATTAACTACTATAATTTTTATAACAGGTTGTAACAGCAACAAAGAAAATATACATATGAAAGATTCAAATATAATAAACCCACAATATGTAACTTTGAACGTTCAAACCTTGAATAGTTCAGAGGATAAAACTATTAGGATAAAGGCAAAATCTTTAAACTTCCCTTTATCTGCAAAAGACTTGCGTGATATCTCTATTTTAGAACAAAAATATGATCAAGAAACAAATTGTGCAGGCCTTGCTGCACCGCAAATAGGTATATCAAAATGTGTAATAATATTTGCAGTACATGAAAATGAAGAGTTAAAGAAATGGCGTCCTGACCTTAAGGATACGATGCCTAAAACTATTTGGATTAACCCCTCATATAAACCGATAGGTACTGAAAAACATGAAGATTATGAAGGATGCTTTTCTGTTGAAAATGCTACAGGACCGGTAGCAAGATTCAAGAAGATTCATTATCACGCATATGATATAAATGGAAATCAAATTCAAGGTATCGCAGAAGGATTTCTAGCAAGAGTTATCCAACATGAAATTGATCATCTAAATGGAAAAGTATTTTTAGATTATATAACTCCTGAAAAAATTATGAGCAAGGAAGAATATATAGAAATGCGTAAAAAGGCTATAGAGAAAGAAACTACGAATGTAAAATCTTAAAATTTTTAGATTTTGTTTTTAGGCTTATATATCTTAGCAAAATACGGTAGCTTTGATTCTACTATAAAGAACTTTTTCAAGCACTCTACAGATTTAAAATCTGTTATACCATAACGAGCGTATTTTGCTTTTTGTCCTTGCCATGTCATATTTTCACCGGAATAATTAATCTCCCACCAATTCCGCCCTATAATGTGAGAGGTATTATTGTCAAAAGCTGCAACATTTTGAAAATTATAGAACCTTACTAATTCCTGTAAATATTTTGCTATTAAATCAGCTTCTTTTATATCTAAGTCCCTTTCATTAACCGCTATTAATAACTCAAGAGTAGTTTTCGGGAGAAGATTTTGTAAGATAAGTAAATATACAAAATTATACTTAGTGGAATTTAGAAACTTCTCTAAACTTTTTGCATTCGATTCTTGCAGTTTCATTTTTCGAGCTGTTTGCTCTACTCGTGATTCTAAAATAGAGCATAATTTATGCCACTGAGTCGGCAGTGAGCAATCTCTTGCTATAGCTGTTTCTGTTAAAAGTAAAGTTATAATTATAATCAGAAAACGCATGAATTTAGTCCATATTATTTGGTATAATAACTATTGCATCAGATATGGGACGCACAATATGTTCACCTAAAGCTTCATCTTCATCACCTATAACATTATTTATAATTTTTCCGTCCATAAATAATGTAGAAGAACCACCACCGTCTAGATTAATTGCCGATTCACATCCAACACTTAGCATATAATCAGCAAGCTCTGACCTAGTTAATCCTACTATAGTATCATTAACAAGGTGTTTTTCTAGAATTTTTAAAGCTTCGGGTAGCGTTAATTTCTCAAAAGTTACTCCTTTTTCTTTTCGTAGAATTGATCTAGCTTGCGTAAGTTTAAGGTCTTTTACGTGTTGCTTATAAATATGCTCGGCTACAACTATAATTATAGTACCGTCATTACGCACCCCTAGAGCAGTGCGAGCATGAGCCTGATCATTTTTCTTTGTATCATCTACAACATTTTTACCGTTTTGAACCAATACAGGAATACCAGTTACTACTGAAGCAGTTTTGCTTAAATTTATAGACTTACCGTCTTTATCGATAAATTCCAAATTTAACTTTACAGAATCATTTATATTTACTACCGGCAAACTTATTTCTTTTGAAAAAGATAATACAAAACCTTTTGAGGGAATCGTATTGTCACCATGATTACTTACTTCTGTAACAGTAAAATTCTGATCAATCAAAATTTCTTTGTTAGTATATGGCGTTAATGTAGTAGATGCCCAAACATCATCATAGAAAGTAATATCTTTCGAGTTTGAAAAATAATTAACTTGATTTGGAATAATAGATTTATCAGCTATTTCTACTGAAATTTTTGCACTAGCCTTGGTAATTTGAATATTGCCTTGATCTATGATTAACAAGCTTTGCATCTGTTTTCTAAGACTAAATAGCTTGCCGCCAATCATTAAAGTAAGGCTTGGTCTACCGTCATCGCTACCGGCGATCTCAAAGAATCCGGCATTAATAGCAGCTATAGCATTAGTGCGTGAGCCAATAGCATCCACTGTCTCTCTGCCTATAACCTGATTATGTGCTTTAACTAATTTTAACTCAAAATTCTTAGGATCGATAGTTAACACATGAATAACATGCTTATCTTTTTCATAACGATTATATGTTAAGCCTGTATGTTCCTTTGCATATATTTTAAAACTGATTATTAAAATCACGCATAAGTAAACTAATCTAATCATATTGTTTTACCTTTATTTCTTATCTGTTTGTCTGCTTATGAAATCATCTATAACATCCAATAAATCTTTATTGGGAGGAGCAAAGCTATTAGCCATAAAAACAAAAGCTTTTTTATGATGCGGCTGCTTCAAATTATAGCCGCATAAACAACTTATTCCAGACATACCGCCAGTCTTTGCAATAATATCATTTGAGAGTTTGCTGCGGTTCTTAAGCGTAGAATTCTCTTCACCAGCTTTTGGTAAAGCTGTTACAAATTCAGGAATGGTATATCCTTTTTTTAACAGTGCAAAAAGAATTATAGGCTGAACACGGTTATACCTAGAAAGCCCTGATCCATCCACAAATAACGAATCTTTTGCATCAATTCCAAAATGCTGCTTAATTAATTGTTTTATAATATTACTCCCTTCAGCCCAATCTGTAATTTCTTGATTTGAGCTATAGTTAATTACTGTCAAATATACACTATCCAGCACTAAATTATCAGAGCTTTTCATTGCCGGTTTCATTATTTCCTTAAGAGGTAAGGATTCAATCTGACCCATCAATTTAAAGCCATTATTTATTTGATATGAAAGCTTAACAATTTGTATTTTACCTTGAATATTAAGTATTTTAAGTATTGCTTTTATCTTTTTTACTGTATACTCATCATGATTTCTAGGAGCAAGTTTTAATTCTATAGGAGCATCTTTTATATTAATATTCCCTGTAACATTAATCACTTCACCATCCCATAATAATTTAATCGATGACGCTTGATCATTTGTTGTAACATTTGAGCGAATATCATAATCTAAATCTGCAAAAATTTTAGCAAACTTATTTAGCTTATTAGGCGTTACTTTTATTGATATAAGATTTTGATCAATATTTATAGAAGATACAGGAGGTGAATAACTTCTACCTATGTCATCTATCATAAGATTAGGTGAATATGGAGATACTTTAAAAATGGAACTATCTAAAATGATATAACCATTAATTTTTAAGTTCCGAAAGGGCTGCAATATATTTATTAGTTGCTGAGAAGTTAATGTAGGATCTCCAGAGAATTTAATCACTACATCCTGAATCAATTTACCTTTTTTATTAATTAATAACTCAGTCTTATATTTATATTCAGGCGAGAGAGTTTTAAATGCAACAAGAGAAGTTACAATTTTTTGGCAACTAGCAGGAGTAGCATATATCTCTGAAGCATATTCTTTATAAATGTAGTCATTTTGTACATTCCCTATAATATAAGAATAAAACCCAGCCTTCTTTTTATACAATTCTTTATAATGAGGGGAAGTACAACCAGTTATTAATATTGATAAAATAATAACAAAATATAGTTTTAAATTCATAACCTATTTTTACTTTTTTTTACAATAAAATTTAACCATAATCCATCTTTACTTGGAGATACTTTACTTCTTGTATCTTCTTCCGTCCATATTCTAACTATATCAAAAAGCCCGTCAAAATAAGGTTTTATTGTATCTTCATTCATATTGTAAAAATCTCGTTCATTAGCTGACATCTGATCTGATCCATGTTTATAAGAAGCATAAAAAATCCCCTCCAGCTTTAATGCAGCGTGAATTTTTTTATAAACATTGGTTGTTTCATTATAAGGTACATGAAGGAGAGTTGCTTGAGCCCAAACACCATCAAAAGACTCCTTAAAATCGATATCTTGAAAAGTTGAGTGCAGTACATTTATTCCGGTTTCTTTTGTGGCTAATTTAACCATTTCAGCGGAAGCATCAAAAGCGGTGACTTGATAGCCTTGACTTAAAAAATATTTTGTATCACGACCAACCCCGCAACCTGCATCCAAAATATGAGCTTTATTTGGTAAATAGCTAGTAAATGCTTTATAGCTATTAGATAAATCCGCATTGATTGTTCTGTTATAAAACTCTTGAGCATTATTATTATAATATTGTATATTTTTCATATATTTTATACATTTGTTCCCAACTGTTAGTATATTTATACTAACCAAATAATAAAATACAAATAGAAAATATGGATAACTTCGGCATTGCCTAGAAAAAGTTGTTTTATGGTGTAGTTTAGTCTTCCGATGTCATTCCTAGCTCAGCATTGTTGCGTGGATACCCGAACCGTCATTGCGAGGAGCGAAGCGACGTGGCAATCTAGAAAAAGATTAAAAAAATTCTGTAAATCAGAATTTTTAATTGGATTGCTTCGTCGAATTACTACGTAATTCTTCTCGCAATGACGGAAAATCGAACCACGCAACAATGCCTCGTGGGAATGACATAGAAACTTTAAATCAACACTTTTTAGGCAATACCATAACTTCTATTATATATTTTACATTGACTATTAGATTTAAAAATGGTCTACTTATTAAGAATAAGATTAAGGTTTATATGACAAAAAAAATAATATTTGGAATAGCTATTTTACTTAGTCTGAGCAGCTTTGCCAATAGTGTAGCTTCTGACGGCTCAAAAAAAGATGGAGCAAAAACTAGTGATGTTACAACACAAAAAATTATAGATGATTTCTCTACTTACGCAGGTACTATCAAACCGGAAATACGTGAAGAAATACAAAAATATAGAGTAGAAATAGTCAATATTAACAAAGAAAAACGTGAATTATATAATAGCCTTTCAAAAGAAGCTCAAAATTTTTTAGCAGAGCAGCAAAAATATAAACAAAAGCTTTCCCTCTCTAAACTACCGGCAGAAGACGATCAAAAAAATAATACTGCTACTTCTGACGCTAATAAGAATACAAATACAAAATAGCGTTGTTACGTGGATGAGTTTTTCGTCATTGCGAAGCCACGAAGTGGCTGTGGCAATCTCATGAAATAATATCAGACTCCTGAGATTGCTTCGTCAATTACTTCGTAATTTTCCTCGCAATGACGATTTTGGTATCTATACAAGCAATACCATTAAATAACAGCTTATTCACTCTTTTCATAAATCTGCTCTACTACACCGTCAACACCCATTAAGAAAGTATAAACCTTTAATTGGGGGAATTTTTCTTTGATTATGTTACGTGCTTTATTTAAAATTTTTGTATGTTCTGCCGTTTCTTTTTCACGTGTTTCTAAATATTCTTGACCTACAAGCATCTTATAAGCTCCGCAATCTCTATGGTCAAGGAATACAATTTGTTTAATATTATGTAACTGCTGTAAAATTCCTATTGTATCTTCTATTGTTTTTCCCCAGTAAGTATATTTCTCGTTGACGAGTGCAAGCGATGCACCGGGCAGTGATACTTTATCAAAATTATCTTCTAACCCTAACTGTTTCATTAATTTATCGGTTTCATCTATTAACCTAAAATCTACACAGCTAATTAAAAGAGTAGAGGCTTCGTTTAATGTTTTTAAATGTTCTTTACTTACCTCTACCTTTACAACTTTCTTATCGGCAATTATATCTTTGTTAGCAGCGTAAAGATTTAAGCTAGACACCATAATTAATCCCAAAATTACATATTTTACATATATCATAAAACTATCCTATTTAAAAATATTTCTTACATGCTTTAAAATAAGAATAACCTGTGATGATTGTTAGAAAAGCGGCAATCCACAAAATTATTTCTCCTACTATATCTAAATAAATAATGCCTGAACCCTTTGAGCCCAATATTAATATCGATAAAGCAAACATTTGTAAAAAAGTTTTTACCTTAGCAAGCCTTGATACAGGCACACTAACTTTTACTAGAGCTAAAAACTCTCGAAGACCGCTAACTAAAAATTCTCGTGCTAAAATCAATAAACACGGTATTTCATCTATATTATCTTTTTTTAGTAGCATTATGATAACACAACCTACGAGTAGCTTATCTGCTATAGGGTCAAACATCTTACCAAAGCTCGTAACTAAATTATATCTTCTTGCAATATAACCGTCAAAGAAATCCGTAATACTAGCTAAAACAAATAATAATGCCCCCAATTTACGTGCAAGCGGATTATTTACGTAAAATGCCAATATAATAACCGGAATTACCATTATTCGAGCAATAGTCAGATAATTAGGTAAATTTTTATCTATTCTCATTAATTAATTATCGTCAATAAAATATTTTCTATTGATTTAAAAGTTGTAGAAATTGGCGTTTGATGTGATCACCCCGATTTCTAAATAATATATTATTATATTCAGTAAAGAAATTATTAGTTTTTACTAAAAAATAACAATTTTATAACGAATAGCGGATTATGCAATAATTCGCTATTCGCTTTAGTTAAATTTATTAATATAATATTGTTGGATTATAGATAGAATATTATTCCAAGACCAATATATTAAAAGTCCTACAGGAAAACTACTAAACATCACTAAAAAAACTAACGGCATAAATTTCATTACTTGAGCTTGCACGGGGTCCGCAGGTTCAGGACTCATTCTTTGCTGTAAGAACATAGTAGTAGCCATTAAAATAGGCCATGCTCCAATCATTAAAAATGACGGCGGCGAGAATGGTAATAAGCCGAATAAATTAAAAATAGTAGTAGGGTCAGGTGCGGACAAGTCTTTAATCCAGCCATAAAACGGAGCTTGTCGCATTTCAATAGTTACATACAATACTTTATATATAGAGAAAAATACGGGTATTTGAACAAGTATAGGCAAACAACCTGCTACCGGATTTACTTTTTCTTTCTTATATAACGCCATAATTTCTTGATTTAAACGTGCTTTATCATCACTGTATAAATTTTTTATCCTATCGATTTCCGGCTGTAAATTTTTCATTTTTTTCATCGAACGATAAGATTTATTGGCTAAAGTGAACATTAGCAGCTTAATTATAACCGTAACGATTAATATACTAATCCCAAAATTACCGACATAACCATAGAAAAAATTCATGGCGTAGAAGACCGGTTTAGTAATTACATAGAACCAACCGAAATCAATAGCTCTATCGAATAATTTAATATCATATTGTTTTTCATATTTATCAAGTAAGTCTACTTTTTTTGCTCCGGCAAAAATTCTGCTTTTAATGGAAAAATTTTCGCCGGGTTTTATTATTTGTACCGGTGAAATAAAATCTACTTGATATTTTTCAATGCCTTGTTTAAGAACATAATTAAAATTTGAACTATAATTACTTGATTTATCGGGAATTAATGCAGACAACCAATATTTATCGGTAATTCCTATCCAATCAACCTTACCTGCTGCAAATTTCTCGCTTTTCTTATCTTTAATATCATCATATGAATATTCTTTAAGGCTTTCATCTATACAACCGATAGGTCCTTGATGTAATATATTCACCGCTTTTTCAACAGAAGTATATTTACGGTTTATTAAACCGTAAGATTGCACAGGAAGTTCTTCATCGCTATTATTAACGATGGTTTGTTCTATAGTAAATAAATAGTTTTTATCAACCGTGATAGTAACTAAAAACTTAACTCCGTCTTCATTAACCCAAAATAAATTAACGGGCTTTTCAGGACCTAATATTTCACCGTCGCTATTCCATATAGTATCGTTATTAGGAAGTTTTGCACTAGATAAATTACTAACTAAGCCAATTTCGGCAAAATAAGAATTCTCGGTATTAGTAGGTGAAAATAATACCACATCAGGGCTATCTTTAGATAAATCTTGCTTATATTTTTTTAATATTAAATCATCAAATCTAAGCCCTTTTAATGAAATAGAACCGGTGAGCGATTCAGATTCTATTTTAATACGCTGCACCCCCTTTTCTTCTTGAACAACAATATCAGATGCAGGTTCAACTAAAGCTTTTAACTTTTGCTTCTTTAAATTTTCTGCTTTCTGCACTGCTAGTTGCTGTTGCTGTTTTTTTTGTTCAGGTTTTACGACAAAATATTGCCAACCGAAAATTATACTTAAAGATAGTACAATAGCGGCTATTAAATTAATTATATTATTATTCATTCCTAGGTCTTAAATTTTCATATTTTTAAAGCTTTAAGTTTTAAAGCATTTAGAGAAAATAATCAAGTAGTATATAATACTTCTTTTCTTTCAAAAGTAGTAAATATCCAAGATGAAAGGCTACTTCCATCTTAGGCTCTGTGAAGATTTCTAAAAAGATTTAATTTATTTTTTTATTTTTACTACTCTTCATTTTACTTCGGATATATTATACCACTCCTACATTCTGAAATATTTTTAATTTAAATTCAGGAAGTATAGAAATTAAATGTTCAGAAATATTGTCTTGTATATTTTCATAACCTACTAAATTCACTTCTTTAATGAAGATATATATTTCTATAGGCAACCCGTTAATTGTAGGTTCAAGTTGTCTTACTAAAAAAGTAAATCCTTCGGTATAAACTGCCGGATTATTTTTTAGATATTCCTGAACGTATAATTTGAATAGCTTAATGTTAGTTAAATCTTTCTCTTCTTTATCAAGAGTGATTTTACCTATTACATCATTTGATATATAAGGAGATTTTTTTAGTTCTTTTAAAATAGTAGCGTCACAGAAGTTAATAGTTGCCATATTAATATTAAACACTCTCTTTACCCTTCTTGCTCCTGATTCACTAATTCCTCGATAATTAGTTACGTTAGAATTTAAAATGCTGTAAGTAGGAACTGTAGAAATAGATTGATCAAAATTCCTAATTGTTACTACAGAAATAGTAATTTTTTCAACTGTTCCTTCAATTTCCCCTATACGTACCCAGTCTCCAATATTAATAATTTCTTGAGTAGTTAGTTGCAAGCTTGCAAGTAATCCTAAAACAGTATCTTTGAAAACAAATGTTAAAATAGCTGCGGCTGCACCTAAACTTGTTAAAAATGTACTAAGCGAAATATTTAATACATATGAAATAGTTACCATTACAGCGATAATTATAACAATAATTTTTAGTATTTGAAAATATAAGCTAAGCGGTGCATTTTTTGTAACGGCTTTGATCCTATTGTGATACAGATCTGCAAAAGCATCTATAAGCGTTAATAATAACATCGTCACAGATATACTAGTATATAAGATTACTATAGTATCTTTGATTCCGAGTAATACATGTGCTTTAAAAGAAGTAGGATGAAAAATATTTCCCCAACATACAAAGTAAATTGCTAATAAAGTGTGTAATAAATAACGAAATATAGGATATTTTTTTAGTATCCTTTCATAATCATCATAATGATGTCTAGTTAAATAATTTTTTACAGGAATAAAAATTAATCTTTTAATTAGAAATATCACCGGTATAAGAGATACTAACATAACAAACAATAATACTAACTCCGTACTTGAGGTATGATATAGATCCATTAAATATTGCATATTTTACCTATCATTATTATTATAAAATATAAATCTTTTTTATTATTACTAAAAATTTTATTTTTATCAATAATTTTAACTCAAAAGAACTAAATAACTTATTTATCTATGACATTTCCTAATATTAATCCAATTATTTTTGCTATAGGTCCATTTGCTATATCTTGGTATTCCCTTTCATATGTAGTAGGAATTTTACTAGGTTGGTTCTATGCAAACAAAATTATAGAAAAATTTAAACCTCAAATTACCAAAAAAAATCTAGAAGATTTCATTACTTATGCCGTCATAGGAATAATAGTCGGAGGTAGATTAGGATTTGTTTTATTATATAACCCTTCTAGATATTTTTCAAACCCAATAGATATCTTAAAAACTTATGAAGGCGGGATGTCTTTCCATGGCGGAGCTTTCGGAGTAATTATTGCTGCTTATTTGTTTTGTCGAAAATATAAAATTAATTTTTTAAGTCTCACGGACATAATAGCCTTGGTAGTACCTATCGGATTATTTTTAGGTAGAATCGCTAATTTTATTAACGGTGAATTATATGGACGTATTACAAATTCTTCTTTTGGTATAATTTTTCCAAATAGCGATTTACAGCCCCGTCACCCTAGTCAATTATATGAAGCTTTTTTTGAAGGTTTAGTATTATTTTGTATTTTAGCATACGCAACATTTAAGCACAAAACACTTGAAAAATATGCTTTAAACTCAGGGCTATTTTTAACATTTTATGCTCTTTTCCGAATAACTATTGAAATATTTAGAGAGCCTGACGTGCAAATCGGGTTTATTTTAGATAGCTTAACTATGGGACAGATTTTATCTATACCACTACTTTTGCTAGGCGTTTATTTAATAATTAGGTCTAAGAGACTATCTTGAATTCCCTTTATTATTAGATTTTGTAATCGCTTGTTTAAATCGCTCTACATAACCTTTAGAACCTGTCGATTTTGTAGGTAATGATTTTTTAAGATTCTGTATCATTGTTTTTACACGATCTAACGTTGTCTGCGTCTCCATTCTTGGTTTTGCAGGTTTTGCTTGTTCTTTTTTTGCTTGGTTTCGCTCATATTCTTGACGATCTAACTCTTTCTGCATCTCCATTCTTGGATTTACAGGTTTTGCTTGTGTGTTTTTTGCTTGGTTTCGCTCATGTTCTTGACGATCTAACTCTTTCTGCATCTCCATTCTTGGATTTACAGGTTTTGCTTGTGCTTTTTTTGCTTGGTTTCGCTCATGTTCTCGACGATCTAACTCTTTCTGCATATCCATTCTTGGATGTGGTTTTTTATCACCTGTTTTTTCTTTAGACATAATATTTAGCTTTTTATATTAACATTACTTAACTAGTATAGAAGCAAAAGTTTAAATTAAGATATTAAATATTAATTTTTTGAAATTATTTTTATTAAATTGATGTAAATATGTAAGCTCAAAAACAAAATCATTTTGAAATAAGATTAGTATCCTTTTATAATCTTATAAATATTATAAATTTAGACATAGAAATAAATGTCAATCGAATCCAAAATAAGACAATTAATTGATCAAACAGGATATATTACTTGCGATGTTCTTATGCAGGAGGTGCTAAACTTAAATCCTACTTCCTATTATAAGCAAGTAAAGACGCTAGCTAGCGAAGGCGATTTTGTTACGGCCCCTGAAATTTCGCAACTATTCGGTGAAGTTATTGGCTTATGGTGTATCAAAGAGTGGCAAAGAATCGGTTGCCCAAAAAGTCTTAGTTTAGTAGAGCTTGGTCCTGGGCGAGGCTTATTAATGCGCGATTTACTACGTACCGCAAAATTAGTACCGGAATTTTATAAAGCTTTATCGATTGAACTAATAGAAATTAATCAAAATTTTATTGCTCATCAAAAGTCTAATTTACAAGATACTAATTTACCGATTAAACACCTATCATTTGTAGAAGATATACCCAAAAAACCTACCATAATAATAGCTAATGAATTCTTTGATGCTATGCCGATAAAGCAATATATTAAAGTCAAAGAATTATGGTATGAAAGAATATTTGTGGTACAACCAGTAGATGGAAGAATTAAATACGACAAAATGAGCGTTAATAAGCAATTACAAGAATATTTACAGCGAACTCATATTGAAGCAAAAGACGGGGCAGTACTTGAAGAATCTTATAAATCGATAGAAATTATAAAATTTATAGCTAAACATCTAAAAAAACTAAGCGGCAGCTGCCTTATAATAGATTATGGCTATGATATATCTCCAGATAACAGAACTAGATATCAATATAATCCAACTCTGCAAGCAGTTAAAAATCATAAATATTGCTCTATACTTGAGAGCCTTGGAGAAGCCGATTTATCGGCACATGTGGATTTTTACGCATTAAAGACGGTAGCTAAAAATAGTAGTATGAATGTAATAGATACAATATTGCAACGAGATTTTTTAATAGAAAACGGAATCTTATTACGTAGTAAAACATTGCAAGGCAAGCTTAACGATGAGCAAGCACAAATAATAGAAAAGCAAGTAGAACGACTAATATCCCCAAAACAAATGGGGACATTATTTAAAGTATTACAGATAATGTATTAATCTCAGTTCTGTGTCTTGATTATAAATGGACAGCTTAAGTCGCCTTCTTCACATTTCAGCATAGCTTCAAATTCTTTGATACGCTCTTCGGTTTTTCCTGTAAAACACATAAGCAGTATCATTGGATATACAGAACCGCCATAAACCCCGGAACTCTGAAACTCACATTCAGCATCTCGGTACTTAATCCATAAATTTTGGGATTTTTTAAGCAAATTAACTTTTTCTTGTTCGTCTGAAATATGCTTTAATATTTCTTGATATATTTGATTTAGTTTCTTATCAACTTTCTTATATTCTTCACCTGCACAATAATTCATATCACCTTGTGTTAGGGCATTGTTGCAATCAACAGCAAAAGCATAAGATATTGAACTAAGAAATAGCCAACAGAAAATAATTGCTTTTTTCATTATTTTACCATTTTTAGAAATAATTAATTAATATATAACCTCTAAGAATCACACACCATGACGTTCTGCAATTAAAGTTTTTATCTTACCGATAGCTTTAGCAGGATTTAGGCCTTTCGGGCAGGTCTTAGTACAGTTCATAATCGTATGGCAACGATAAAGCTTAAACGGGTCTTCTAAAGCTTCAAGACGTTCCCCCGTATGATCATCTCTTGAATCGGCAATCCATCTATATGCTTGTAGTAAAATTGCAGGACCTAAATATTTATCGCCGTTCCACCAATAGCTAGGGCAGGAAGTAGAACAGCAAGCACATAATATACATTCATATAAACCATCAAGTTTTTCACGGTCTTTAATTGATTGTAATCTTTCAGAATTTGAAGGAGTAGGGCTATCAGTTTTAAGCCAAGGTTCTATAGATTCATATTGTGCATAAAAATGCGACATGTCAGGCACTAAATCTTTTACCACTTTCATATGAGGAAGCGGATAGATTTTAATATCACCCGATATGTCTTCTATCGGTTTAATACATGCTAAAGTATTTGTGCCGTCAATATTCATGGAACAGCTACCGCAAATTCCTTCACGACAAGAACGTCTAAATGTTAGAGTTGAATCAATCTCATTCTTGATTTTAATTAAAGCATCTAAAACCATTGGTCCGGTTTTACTTAAATCTATCTCAAAACTATCAACAGTAGGATTCTCATCAAGGTCAGGATTATATCTATAAATCTTTATTTTACGAGGCTTTAGCATTTCCCCGTTTGCTTTATGCTCTCTACCTTTTTTTACTACTGAATTTGGCGGTAATCTTAACTCTGCCATTTAAGTACTCTCTTAAAATTTATTTTTAGAACTATACAAAATAATTAGCTAATTCACAATCTTTCATACCTGTTGCGTGGATAGCATTAATGTTATTGCAAGCATTTGCTCAGAGCGTGACAATCCAAAAAAATAATAAAAAACTGGATTGCTTAGTCAATTGCTATGCAATTTCTGTAGCTCAGACGAAAAAACAAACTATATACTAGAATTTTCTTTTTTAGCTTTAGTTGTTTTTGCTTTATCTACCTTAATAACCGGTGAAGTACCGAAAGGAAAGGTATTTTCCTCCTCAGAATCTAAAGACTTACCACTGAGTAAATTTTTAATTTGGTGACCTGATAATGTTTCATATTCTACTAAAGCATTGGCAAGTACGTGTAGTTGATCGATATGCTTAGTTAAAATATTTTTAGCAAAATTATATCCTTCGGTAATAATTTTTTTCACCTCAAAATCTATTAATTCAGAAGTTTTTTCCGATCTCTCATCATTACTTCTTCTAGCATATAAATCTTCATTGTTAGAGCCATAAAATATCGGTCCAACTTCATCGCTTAGCCCCCATTCCGTAACCATAGCTTTTGCCATTCTAGTTGCCATTTTTATATCGGATGATGCCCCTGAAGTCACTTTATCTTCACCAAATATAATTTCTTCGGCTACTCTGCCTGCC
>DYDV01000069.1 GCA_020404465.1 Rickettsia endosymbiont of Omalisus fontisbellaquei | reverse complement strand
TCTATTATGTCGTTTTTATCTGTTAGCTTCTGAACTTTATTAAGTATTCTATACAAGGTATTCTCTATTATGGGCTTGTCTGCTTCATCAATATTGGTACTATCTTGTAAGTTAAAAATTATCTTACCTATTATTTGGTAAATATCTTCTTCCTCTTCAATAATAAGTTTTTCTTCCTCGTTCTTATATATATTTGTTTTATTGATTTGATTATTTAGCTCATTTACTCTTAAAGTTAATAAGTCATATATTTTTTTAAAATTATTTTTTATAACTAAACTTAATACTGTTTCACCTTTATTATTAACATGATGAATAGCTTGAATAGTCATTCTAGGTATTAGTAACTCACTTACCTTTTCTAAGCCGTTCCATACTGCTAAAGTTAAGGCAGTATCGCCACCATTAGTTATATGATTAATAGTTTGATCCGGCATTCTTGAAATTAGTTGCACGCATACCTCGCTTAAGCCTTTCCATGCAGCACAAGTTAAGGCTGTAGTGCCATAAGTTTTGGTAATAGTATTAATAGCAGGATCGCTCATTAGAGGGATTAGTTGCAGACATACTTTACTTAAGCCTTTACTAGCAGCCAAAGTTAATGCCGTTTCGCCGTTATCATCAATTTTGCTAAGCGTATCGCCATTTAGCTCTTTAACTAACTTTTCTGCTTCTGCTGCTTTATTATCTCTTATTGCTGAAATTAGTTGATTATATTTTAGCTCATCAAGCTTTAGGCTCTGCTGCTGTTTTTCTTGTTTTTTTTCTGTGGCTGCTTTATTAGCTAAATTAACTTTTTTATTTGTCAGTAAATCACGTATATTTTTAAAACCTTGGTCTGTAGCTAAGCTTAGTGCTGTTTCACCGTCTTTGTTAACGTGATTAATAGCCTGCTCGGACATTTTAGGTATAAGCATTTCACAAACTTTTTCTAATCCTATAAGAGCCAAAGTTAAAGCTGTTTCGTCGTTATTAGTAACCTGATTAATAGCCTGCTCGGACATTTTAGGTATAAGCATTTCACAAACTTTTTCTAATCCTATAAGAGCAGCCAAAGTTAAAGCTGTTTCGCCGTTATTAGTAACCTGATTAATAGCCTGCTCTGACATTTTAGGTATAAGCATTTCACAAACTTTTTCTAATTCTTTAAGAGCAGCCAAAGTTAAAGCTGTTTCGTCGTTATTAGTAACCTGATTAATAGCCTGCTCGGACATTTTAGGTATAAGCATTTCACAAGCTTTTTCTAATCCTTTAAGAGCAGCCCACGTTAACGCTGTTTCGCCGGCATTATTAACGTGATTAATAGCCTGCTCGGACATTTTAGGTATAAGCATTTCACAAGCTTTTTCTAATCCTTTAAAAGCAGCCCACGTTAAAGCTGTTTCGCCGTTATTAGTAACCTGATTAATAGCCTGCTCTGACATTTTAGGTATAAGCATTTCACAAGCTTTTTCTAATCCTTTAAAAGCAGCCAAAGTTAAAGCTGTTTCGCCGGCATTACCAACGTGATTAATAGCCTGCTCTGACATTTTAGGTATAAGCATTTCACAAGCTTTTTCTAATCCTTTAAAAGCAGCCCACGTTAAAGCTGTTTCGCCGTTATCATCAATTTTGCTAAGAATATTAGTATTTAGCCTATTAATTAAATTTTCTGCGTTTTGTGTTTGATAATTTTCTATTTCTATAATTAACTGCTTAAATGTTAGAATTTGCTCTCCATACACTCTTTCTGCTTGTATTTTATTTGCTTTATATAAAGGTTTTTCATTAAGTTTTATTGCTTGTTCATATTTTTCTATAGCCTCACTGTATTTTTCTTGAATGCATAAATTATTACCCTCTGCATTTAAGCTTTCTGCTTTTTGTACTTTATTTCTTTGTAAATATGTGTTGATTGTTTTCAATGTTGTATATTTTGTTATATATCCTATATTATTGTTTTCAAGCTCTAGATGGGTGAGAGTCAAATTGGATTTGAGAACATCAGCAATAAGCTTTACTACCCCGTCTCCTATCTCATTACCTCCAAGATTAAGATAACGAAGAGATTTATTAGATTTAAGAGCATCAACGATAAATTTAGCTCCTTCGTCTCCTATCTCATTACCTCCAAGATTAAGATAACGAAGAGATTTATTAGATTTAAGAGCATCAGCGATAAATTTAGCTCCTTCCACTCCTATCTTATTAGCTCCCAGATCAAGATAACGAAGAGATTTATTAGATTTAAGAGCATCAGCTAAAGCAACTACTCCCTCGTCTCTTATTCCATTACAAAGAAGATTAAGAGATATGATGGTTGAATTGAATTTAAGAGCATTAGCAATAAGCTTTACTCCCTCATCTTCTATGTTTGTTGAATAACCAATATTTAGGAAATTAAGTGTAATACCACCATTTCTTAAATCATCGGCTTGCCCCTTAAAACCTTTCTTTTCTAAAAAATCTATTAATTCTTTCATATCTTTATCCTTATTAAATTCTATAAATCTTAATATTTTGTTAAAAATGAGCTTATAGACAGAATCATAATAAGGAGTTTTAAGAAAGCAATAGAAATTTAATTAAAAGTATGAATTAATGAGTTGGGATTGATTTAAGGGATGTATGAGTATATAAAGGATTAAGGGAAATAATAGAGATTTTAATAAATGGTAATAATTGCAATTAGTAACTTAATATATTAGTTAATTATTTTAAATAATCAGTTTCTACATTTGAAGTAACGACAACCTCATTAGCTATTTTAGGCTGTACCTGCTTCACTTAAAAACAATGCACGCTCTTTTTGCCGGCGTTTCACCAAGCCTTGCAGCTTAACACCGCCTTTAATATGCACCCATTTTAGTAATTCATTGGCGGCGTTTGAGTATTCGCCTCGGTTTAGCTTTTGCCGCAAAGTTGATGCTTGAAACTTCCCGCCTCCAAAGTTGAAGATAAATGAGATTAAGGCGGCTTGCTGGTTTTCGGTTAATGGTACACTGCAATATCTATGTAGAGCCGCTTGAGCTTTGCGTATATCTTCTTCAAGCAGTTTTCAGCTTGCTGCTTATTAATGCGGTTTCCTATAGATTCGTTCGGCTCTATCACATGCCCATAACCGATTGTTTTATGACTAGCGGAATAGTAATTTATACTTACATCATTTTAGCCAAGTAAACGAAAGTGTATAAGGTCTCTTCGTCACTTCTGCTCATTATATAAGGCACTTTAACATATATATGCATTTGTTCTACTTGGTCATTTATTTTATCTTTTTCTGAAAATACAAATAACTTATGAGTAATATTATTTTCGATTCTATTTATTACAGTTGTTCTAGAATTATCGTTAGAACAGTTTAAAACATCTTCAAACAACTGGTTTAATTTACAGTCATTTTCAAGTTCTACGCGTGTTAATAATCTTATTTCTTTTAGATGAAAATATTGTCTAATCTCTTCAAGTGCCAAATAGCTGCCACGGTTATTATTAAGAAGTTTGTATAAAAATATTTTATCTAAATAAGCCGGTATTATTTTTAAATCCTTATTAATAATTTGTTGTTTATAAAAAGATATTTGACGCATAAAAACGATAATTGTAGCTGTAAGACCTGCGAATAAAATAGAATATAAGTTTAGTGATTGAAAAAACATATTGTTACCATTGTTAAATTAATGCAGCCAAAAATAGCATAGGTCTTTTTATTTTACAACTTATAAATGAATTTAATTTATACCTATTTGCTCTCTTAGTTACTAAACTTATTTATCATATATTTATCTTCCAACTAAGATCACTAATAAAATAAATTTATATGGCAAGCGTTGAGGTAATTAACAAAAATACAACCAATAAATAATATTTATTAATTTTTGTTTAATGAAGTATTGAATAGGTAATAATAAGTTAATAATATAAAAACTATAGGTTTATAAAAATTAAGCTCTTATTATGAACAATACTAAAGAAATTTCCTCAAATATTGCTAGGTATTCAACAATTTTAAAGCTTTGCGATAAATTGATAAGAGAAAATCAATTTGATGCAAATGTATTTAATCTTAAAATATACAAAAATGGTATGGCATCACTTAGTGAGGCACTTGAAATAAATTTAGAAAAGAAAAAACTATTAGAGTCAATAGAAAACAAAAATGAAGAAACCCTAAATAATGAATTAATAGAAAAATATGAAGTTGTAATTAATCTACTTGAAAAGTTTATTAAACCAAAGCAAGAAGCGAAGCATTATTATAAGCAAGGAGTAGAGTTATATAATTCAGGGGAACATGAAAAAGCACTAATCGCTTTTGACGAAGCAATAAGCATAAACCCTCATTCTATATATTATTATAATAAAGGTAAAACTCTTGAAATATTAAATAAACCTGAAGAAGCAATAATTGCATATGACAAAGCAATAAATTTGAATCCTGATTATTACCAAGCTTATAATGAAAAAGGTAGTATATTAGCTTTTTTAGGTAAATACACAGAAGCTATTAAGCTTTACAACAAAGCAATCAAATTAAAAGGTGATTATGCAGAACCTTATAATAATAAAGGACGCAGTTTATATGAACTAGGAAGATATGAAGAAGCTGTTATTTGTTTTGCTAAAGCAACCAACTTAAATCCTAATCTTAAAGCAGCAATTTTAAATAAAAATCAGACCCTAACTTATTTAAAAAATAGAACGATACAAACTAAAGCAAAAGATTTGTTAAAGAGAGTTAGCAATATAAGTTTAATAGGTAGGTAAATGAAAGAATATATAATTGATTTGGAAAATGAAGATAAATTAAACAATTTTCATAAGGGATATAAATTATATAAATCACAGCAATATGAAGAAGCATTAAAAGAATTTGATAAATCAATAGAACTTGATAATGAAAACATAGTCGGCGAAGCTTATTTATGTAAAGGAGCAATATTATCTTTAATAGACAAAAAAGAAGCATCGCAAGTAGCTTATGAGCAAGCTTTAAATAAATTTTGTTCCGGGGCTTATTACAACAAAGGATTATTATTATTTAATGCTGGAAGATATGGGGAGGCATTTGAGTATTATGAAAAAGCAATAGAATTAGAACCTAATGACTTTAAACTTTATAATGAATATGGAAGAAATTCATATTATTTAGAGAACTTTGAATTAGCAACCCAAGCATACGATAAGGCAATAAGTTTAAAAAATGATTATGCAATTGCTTATTACAATAAAAGCCAAACATTATGTAAAATCGGAAAATATGAAGCGGCACTTAATTGTTTAGATAAAGCTACAAAATTAGAACTTAATAATTATAAATTTTGGAATGCTAAAGGAGCAGTTTTAGAATCCGTAAGAAAATATGAAGAAGCATTAGAATCAGTTAATAAAGCAATCAAATTAAAAAATAATTATGTAGATGCTTATATTAATAAAGCTAATATATTACAAAATCTGCTTAAAATTGAGGAAGCATATCAATATTTAAATAAAGCTTTAGAACTAGAACCTAACAACGCTAATGTTTGGTATAACAAGGGAAAAGCTTTATATAATAACAACAGATATGATGAAGCATTAATTGCTTTTGATAAATCTATAGAAATCCTACCTAAAAACCCTGATACTATAAGGTATAAGGCAATAACACTTTCAAAAAAAGAACAGTATAAAGAGGCATTAAAAATAATAAATATGGCTTTAAATATTAATTCTAAAGATATAGAAGCATTAATTGCTAAAGGCGATATTTATTATTGCATGGGAAATTATGATGAGGCAAAAAATTTATTTAATGAAGTTACCATGTTAGGTGACAACCTAAATAAGATAGGTGAAGTACGAAGAAATGAAGTTTTACAAAAACTAAAAGAAGTGGCATCTGAAAAAGACATATTATATTTAATTGAAAACACACCATTATCGCAACAAGCTAGAGTAATTGCACTTCAAAAATATAACTCTATGAAAACGTTAGGATACGATTATTTTGATAGGAGTTATAATTTAAAATATTTACGGAGTTTATTAAAATTACCTTGGGGAAAATATAGTGAAACGAATATAGATATAAATAAAGCCAAAGAAGAATTAGAAAAAAATCATTATGGACTAGAAGAAGTAAAAAATAAAATAATTGAATCATTAGTATTTATGGCTCGTTCTAAGGAAGCAAAACCACCTATTATTTGCTTGGTAGGTGCTCCAGGAGTTGGTAAGACTTCAATTGCAAATTCAATAGCCAATGCCCTACAACGTAAAATTGTTAGATTATCGCTAGCAGGAGCAAATGATCCAGGAATAATTAGAGGGTGTATGAGTTATTATACTAGTTCAAGCCCGGGTAAAATAATGTCTTTAATGTCTGAAGCTGGAACATGTAACCCTGTAATGGTTTTAGATGAAATAGATAAAATAGATTCAATACGAGGAAAAGGGGTAGAAGGGACTTTATTACAGGTAATTGATCCATCACAAAATAACAATTTTACAGATGATTATTTTGATTTTTCTTTTGATTTATCAAAAGTATTATTTATAGCTACTGCAAACTCATTAGAAGAAATTTCTCATCCTCTTAGTAATCGTATGGAAATAATTGAGATAAAAGGTTATACGGAAGATGAACAGGTTGAAATAAGTAAGAATTATATTTTACCACAAATATTATGTGAAGCCAATCTATCACTTGCTGAATTTAATGTATCAGAAGAGATTATTAGGTATTTAATTGACAATTATACCGCTGAAGCCGGCGTAAGAGAAATAGAGCGTTTACTTAGAACATTAGTACAGAAGTATTTACTAGAAAAATTAAAAGGTAATCAAACTATAATAAATGTTAAGTTAATAGAAACATATTTTGTAGATTCAATATATAATCAAAAAAAGCTTAGCTCCATGGTAATATAGTTGAAAACCTATTCTAAAATTATTGCATTTTTACCACTTAATTAAAAATCAATAAGTTAAAAATTATTTAAAATTGTTAATGATTTGACACATTATTTAAACAATATTAACCTTTAGTTTAACAACTTAATAATATTCTTAATTAGTTGAAATATCTTTAGCCCATAAATCAAATTTTTAGAATAATTAATATGTTTTAAATCACTATTAAAGAATTATTCAAATGGCAGAAAATGATGATAATATAAAAAAAAACGTTGAAGCTAAATTAGCCGATTTAAAATCTAGGATTAAAGATGTTAATAGTCAAAGTGCAGCTGATTCTTTAATTGGAGAATTTAATAGTTTAGCTATAGAAGCCCAAGGAGTAGGGATAGAAATAGATACACCAAATATAGAGGCAAGCATTCAAGCTAAGGCACAAGCAAAAAATGTGACTAATGCAATAGATAAAATGTCAGATCAAGATCAAAAACTTCAATATGAAGAAGCATTAAAACAAGAGGAGGAAAGAGCAAAGAAAGTAGGTAAGATTTATAAAGAATTTCATGCCATTAGTCCAGAATATTTAAAGCAACAAAAAGATAGAAATAAAAATTTAGATGAAGCATTAAAGGCTACAGAATCAGGACAAGAAATTAGCGAAGAATTAAAGGCTAAGTTTAAAAAAACGCCTAAAGAGATAGAAGAAGAAACAGAGAAATGGGAAAAGATTCATAATGCTAGAACTACTGCACAAGTTGAACATGAACATCATTCAAGTGAACTTAAAAAAATTGATGAAGATTTATCTAAATTAAACCCTAAAACACACCCTGATGCGGTGGAAGCTTTAAACACGAAAAGAGCTTTTCATGTAGAACAGCAAAAAATAGCTAAAACTGAAATCGATGAAACAGCTAAACATTATGAAGAAAGAGGTAAAGAAGCTGAAAAAATTATAAAAGGACAACAAAAAGCAAAAACTACAGGTCATCACCAAGCTTTTTGGGATGATCATAAAAGAGTATTTGAAGATATTCATAAGATACCACCTGAAATTGCTAGACATCCTATAAAGGTTATTGAACAAGCTGATAAAATAAAAAAAGAACTTAAGAAAGATAGTATAAAATCAAAAAATAAAGATAAAGAAGTGCAGGCTCAAGGACAAGCTAAAGCTCAAAATCAAGATAAAACACACGAACAAAATAATAAAAAAGTTCCAAGTAAAACAAATAAAAATACTCAACGATGGGGCATTTAAATTTAATTGATTAGGTAAAAAATATGTCTAAAATGAAAAATAATAACAATACTGATGAAAACAGTACTGCGTAGTATTGGTATAAACTTGCAGAAAATTATTATAACGAAGGACAAAAATTTATAGACAATAATGAGCCTCAAACAAGAATTGATGCGGCTGGAACGCTGGCAGCTAAAGATTTTTGGATCGCTTTATGTTTAGGACATGAAAGAGCGGCTTTTTCTTTATATGCGTGTTTTGGGCAAGGAATCGGCGTAAAACAAGATAATGATATAGCAAGTTTTATGTTCGCAATAGCTCAGGAGTTAAGGGATCCTAGAACTGCTGGTAAAACATGCCAATTTTCTTTACCAAATTCCTTTAAAAGTAAAGTTTATGAAACATCTAACTTAATTAAGGTCACTAAGAGCAAAATTCCTGCCAAAGGAATAGATATGGGACAAGTCAATGATCAGATGGATATTTTTGATAAAGTAATGACATTACCAAATGGAAAATCGGTATTTAAAATAATAACAACTGGAAATAAATCATCTGAGAATAATGAAGTTTTTACTACTCACAATGATCATCACAATGATCATCAGCATAATCAAAAATCAAAAGTAGAAAAAATGGGCGACAAACTAGAGCAATGTGATATTTTATAATTTTCTCAATAATTACGAAGCACGTTAAGTTGCACTTCGATTTCTTATTTATCGTATAAAGCGAAATTTCCTATTGACTTTTATATAAAACAGTATAAATTTCTTTACAAATTTAATTTTTGTTAAAGAAGTTATGCTAGGCTATTCACAAGAACAAAGAAGTTTAACACGCAATCAAAAAGAAGCAATAGGGTTATTATCTGTAGGCACTTTATTGGAATATTTTGATTTGATGTTATATATTCATATGGCTTCTCTTCTTAATGACTTATTTTTTCCTAAATTTGATGAACATGCAGCCCTTCTTTTAACTGCTTTTTCATTTTGCTCTACATATGCTTTTAGACCAATTGGTGCTTTAATATTTGGATATTTAGGAGATAAAATAGGACGTAAATCAACAGTAGTCATTACAACTTTTTTAATGGCCGGTTCTTGCCTTATTATGTCAGCACTACCAACTTATGACGAATATGGAACTCTCGCTGCAGTAATAGTGACTATTTGTCGTGCTGTTCAGGGAATATCGTCTTTAGGTGAAATAGTAGGGGCAGAGTTATATATAACAGAAACTAATAAACCTCCAATTCAGTATCCTATGGTTGCTTTATGTGAAGTATTCGGTAATATAGGTGGAGTAGCAGCTTTAGGCATAGCTGCTCTTGCTACTTCACACGGTTTTAATTGGAGATTAGCATTTTTATTTGGAGCTGTTATAGCAATGGTAGGAGCTGCTGCTAGAACCCGCTTAAGAGAAACCCCTGAGTTTATAGATGTTAAAAAAAGACTTTCAAATAGACTTGAAGACTTTGGGTTACAAAAGGATAAGCTGGATATTTCAATTTTAAATGATCAGCTTAATATTAAAACTATATTAGCATATTTAGCAATACATACTACCGGACCTATTTGTTTTTACTTCATATATATACAAAGTGGCGAAATACTAAAAAATACCTTTAATTATACTTCTCATGAAGTTATACATCATAATTTTTATGTTGGTATAACTTCTTTAGTTGTAAGTTGTATATTAAGTTATTTAAGTTATAAAATTCATCCTTTGAAAATTTTAAAAGTACGCTGGATAATATTTACTACCGGCTTTATATTTTACCCTTACTTGCTAAATAACTTGCAGTCTCCCACTCAGTTATTATTAATGCAATTATTTGCTCAAATTTTTATTATAAGAGAATTTCCTGCTGCTCCTGTATTTTATAAACATTTTCCTGTTTTAAAACGTTTTAGATGTGTAAGTATGTCATTTGCAATAGTACGTTTTATAATGTTTATTTTGACTTCTTTTGGTTTAGTTTACTTGATCAAATTTTTTACTTATTGGGGTTTGTTAATATTGGCCTTACCTTTTATGATTTTATACATGCTCGGATTAAATCATTTTGAAAAAATAGAAAATGAAAGAACAGGAAATTTATTTAGCTAAAAAAGATTCTCTTGATTAAATTCTTGTTCTGAGTATTGGGAAATATAGCATAACTTATACAAGTAATTTTCAAGTTTTATATTTTCAAATAAAACAGGAATAAATAAAAAACTTGCTAATGTCTCTTCTATAATCTTTTTAACTTTCTCAGGCGACTTTACTCCTAAAGTTTGTAGATTATGTACTCTATCAAAAAGTTTTATAAGAACCGTATTATATCTTTTTTGTTCAATTAATAGACTCACACTTTTTGCGGCACTAATTTTTCCGTAAGATTTAACCCTAGTTAATCCCTCTACATGTTTCGCTACTTCTATACCAAAAATCTTAGTTATCATCTCTTCAGTTAGCTCTGTATCCTCAATTGTGTCATGTAATAAAGCAGCATTTATCATGTTGGAAGTAAAAAGCTTAGGTACTTCTTCAGCCACAAACTGGGCAAACATATAAGCCACCTCAATCGGGTGCGAGTAATAAGGATCGCCCGACTGACGCATTTGTGAGCCGTGATATTTGCGAGCGTAATAAATACCCTTTTTAACTTCTTCTATATCGACTGGGTTTTTTACTTTAGTGTTTAAATATTCGACTTTATCTAATAGTTTTTTAGCGTAAATGCAAATTTCAAACTTTTCTTTCCAACAGCTTATATCTTCCATAAAAGTTATTTCTTATTTTTGTTAATAATTTTGGTTTATTATAATTAAAGTAAAAATTTAAAAATTGCAATAACAAATAGCTTTTTAATCCTAACGAAGTATTAATTATTTTAACCCTTTAGTATTTTAACCACTATCATTCTGTTTTATTAGTTGTTTTAGCTTCTTGCTCTTGCTGTAATTTATACTCTGCTGCTTTTTCTTCCATATAGTTAAAAAAGAAATAACAGAAAGTTAAAAAACTAGTAAGAATAATAGCAAATGTTATTA
>DYDV01000068.1 GCA_020404465.1 Rickettsia endosymbiont of Omalisus fontisbellaquei | reverse complement strand
TCTTTTAGTGATTTTATAAACGGGATTACCGAGTCTGATTACTCTAGCGGCATTTACTTGGTGTTTTATCTTTTCAGGTAAAGCGTTATATTTTGCTTCGGATATATGGTAAGTGACCTCGACATAGTCAGGTATATTACCGCCCTTAGCTACAAAACCTGCTAGTAACTTACCTAGTATGTCCTGCCTCCATTCGACCTTTTTAGGTATGTCGTTAGTTATTTTAAAATGCTGCTCGTCTATATGAATAATGCCGCTGTCTTTCTCTAGCCTTTGACGTTTTGTTTTCATAAATACGTCGTACTTTAAAGCTATTGCCGAATGTATCCACTCTCTAAACTTCTTAGCTTCATCTAGCCTTTTATTAGCTTCCGTCAAATACTCATATAATTGCTTTGTTTCATATTTAGTAAGGCTTCCTATCGGTACATTTAAAATGTCGTTATTAACTAAATCCAAATTCATAATTTCCTCCTTTTTAAATTGAACTGGTAATTACAACATTCCCTATTTTTAAAACCTTTTCAACCCCATTTAACTTTAAGTTAAATTTTGAAATCCCTTATTCCTAGAGCTTTCAAGGATTTTGAAGAGCATAATTTAACTTAAAGTTAAATTTTTACACAGCATTTAAAATTAGGTGTAAGGTAACTTATAAATTAGGTTACAAACATGTGCGAATATTTAAATTTAAGCTCTATAAAAACTAGCAGGAACCCAAATATGCCTTAGCTTTTGTAGCCTAGTACTTGATTAAAGGTATATTTATGAAATTAGAGGAATATATAGATATAACAGGAACATCACCAAGCGAAATGGCTATAAGAATTGGAGTTTCTCAGTCACATATTCACAAGTATTTGCATGAGAAAGCAATTCCTAGATTAGCAATTATGCATAGAATTTACTTAGCTACTTCGGGACTAGTCACTCCTAATGATTTTTATGATTTCATTTCAGACAGCTCGACTAAAGAATTATTAAAACAATTATTAAAAAGGCTTTATCAATTATTAAAGATAGAAAAATGAATAAATCACAAAATCAAAAAACAATATTAGCCTTGGATTTAGGCACTACTACCGGCTGGGCAATACATACTAAAAAACAAATAATTAAATCAGGCACTATTAATTTTAAACCTAACAAGTTCGAGGGTGGTGGTATGGTTTTTGTGCGTTTTAGAAAATGGCTTGTAGATATTAAAAACAGTGAAGACGGCATTGACCTTATTTATTTTGAATCGGTCAGGAGTCACAAAGGTACGGATGCCGCTCATAAATACGGTGGGTTTCTAGCTACCTTAACAGCCTTTTGTGAACATCATAAAATACCTTACTTAGGTGTACCTGTCGGGACAATCAAAAAGCACATTACAGGCAAAGGTAATGCTACTAAATATGCGGTTATAGATGCTGTTAAAGAAAAAGGCTTTGTTCCAGTAGATGACAACGAAGCTGATAGCTTGGCACTGCTTGATTATGTTTTAGTAAAATACAATAACGGAAAACTATTATGACAAATACAGAAATAACCATATATGAAAATGCCCATAATGAAGCTCAATTAATTATGCAGGATAAACGCAGCAGTGAAGAAATATACGACTCAATTTTAGGAAGAATAAGGCAAATGTACAATGGTAAATTGCCGGAGCAGGAAGTACACGAAGCAGCAAGAAGATTGATTGAATTTGTAAAAATTATTATAGAAGTAAGTATTAGGCAAGAGAAAGAAAAAAACAATAAAACTTAAGTATCAATTGACTTTTTTGGGGAGTTATATATAAAATTATACCCGAAGTAGCAGCAATGTTATTTCGGGGTTTAGCGACCTCTTGCAGATGTGGTGGGTATCTACCATTAAACGATACCATCCTCAACTTTATTACGGTTGGGGTGGCGATAGGCATGTCCAGAGCTTAAGGTATTACTTTAAGCTTAAAACCTATTGCAAACTGTCATTTGCGGTTTCGCTAACTCCCCAACCACCAAGGATATGCTCTTCGGTGGTTAAAACTTAACTCAATTAAGTATAATGGGAGCAAAATATGACCACTCAAAACAATTTAATACCTCAATCAATCTTTTTATTAGAACCTCCTTATAATTCTAGAAGTCAAGAACTCACAGCAGAAATTGCTGCTTATTGTGAAAAACATGAACTTGGGACGCTTGAAACAATTGAATTTACAAATCCTTTTGATCATGAAAGTTTGCGTGAATTAGTGAAATTTGTAGCAGCCCAGCAAAGTAAGCCTGTTATGGTCATAATTAACGGGCTTTCTATGCATGAATCTATCAACAAAATATTATGGGCAGTACTTGGTACGCTTGAAGCAGCTGAGCTTATTAAAGTTAGTACTTATTCAGTGACAAAACACGGTATAGTACTAAGGTCTTTAAATAAGGAAGATCATAATTTTATAGCTGAAGCTACAATTTTTGCCGAAAGATATGGGTTTGATGAATGGAAAAGATTTGAATCAATACATGATAGAGCTGAACCAAGCAATTAATATCACTTAATTAAAATCAAATTAATTCAAATTAAATAGAGGTTAAAATGCCTAATAGAAAAATATTATCTATTTTTAGAAAAAATAATAAACAAGAAGAATCGGAAAAGGTCTAAGAAAGAAAATAAAACAACAAATAGCAGAACCTTTAACCAAGGAAGACATAGAGAGAATAAACAAACGCTTAGAGGTATTAGAAAAAATGTACAAAGATTCTGAGGAGTAAATTTTAATTTTTCACTAGAGTAATAAACTACAGTATCAACAACTAAAGTAATCTTAACATATAACTAATAAATCAAATTAATAATGGAGTTTAAAATGCCTTACTCACAAAAAACGCTAAGAGAACTAAAAATAACAATACTAGCATGCCAGTTATCATCCTCCGAATCAGATAGGATGTGGCTTAATATGACGGAATGTTACTTGCATATGGAACGTGATAAACGTAGACAAGTTTTAAGTGAAAATCGTAAAAAAAGACACAAAAAAATTAAACCTGATGACGAACAAGTAAAAGAATTATCACTCGATGCTCAAAAAAATCGTTTAGAGGAATGTAGTAGACGTAAAAATTTAGAAGTGCTTTAAACTTTTTAAGTTTACTGAATTTTCACAGTAGGTGACGAGAACAAAGAGGATAATTTTACGTTTAGATGTTCAACCTATAATATAAAATATAACTAATAAATCAAATTAATAATGGAGTTTAAAATGTCTACATTAGATAAAAAAGTACCGATAGAAGTAAAAAGTTCAGGATTAATTAGAATATTAAGAAAACCTAAACAGCAAGAGCAATCACTTAATGACCCTAATAAATATTTATTAATGTCACAAAGCTATATTGAAAGTTTACGTAAAAATGTAAAACGCAAATTAGAGAGAGAAAGTAAAATCAAGCCTGAATAATCTTTAACTTAACTAATACAGAGGTGCATAAAAATATGTGCCTCATAAAACTTAATCAACTTTAAAAATTAATGTTATGAAACAAAAAAAAATAGCTAGTAAAGCAATATTAATATTAAAAGAATCACCTAAAGAGCAAAAGAAAGATTATTTAAATAATGCTCAAAAATATCGTTTACAAGAATATTGTAAAAGTAAAGGTCTCGAAGTATTAAAAATTTTTGAGTTTATTAAATCTTCTACCAAGAGTGACCTCAAAAAGTTTAAGGAAGCTATAGAGTTTGCTGAACAACAGGAAGAAATAACAGCAATAGTAATTGATAAATTCTATAAGTTAGAATGTAGTTATGAAGAGATGCTTTTGCTAGATGATCTTATTAATAAAGAAAAAATAGAACTACATTTCCATATAGAAAGCTGCATTATCCGTAAATATTCTATTGCTCAAGATCGATTGTTATGGAGTTTATTTATTATGGTTGGTCAACACTTTTTTGACAGCATACGGCGTAGTATAAAATGTGCGATTGAACAAAAACGTAAAATTAACTCTAACTAATCTTTAACTAATATAGAGGTGCATAAAAATATGTGCCTCTTAAATTTAGCTAATAATATTATGGAAGAAAGAAAAATAGCAAAATTCGCAATAATAATAGTAAGAGTATCAGACGAGGAACAAGTAAAGGGATACTCGCTTGATGGTCAAAAAGATCGTTTAAAGGAATATTGTACACATAAAAATTTAGAAGTACTAGAAATTTTTGAGCTTGTAGAATCTTCTACAGTAGGTGAACGTAAAAAGTTTATGGAAGCTATAAAATTTGCTAAACTACAAAAAGAAATAGTAGCAATAGTAGTAGATAAAGTTGATAGGTTGCAACGTAGCTATAACGAGACTCCTTTATTAAATAGTCTTATTGCAAAAGAGAAAATAGAATTACATTTTAATACGGAAAATTGCATTATTCATAAATACTCTACTGCACACGAGTTAGCGATGTGGGATATGTTTGTTATGTTCGCTAGAAACTACGTAAACAGCCTTAAGGACAACGTAAACCGTGCTATTGCACGAAAATTACGTGAAGGTGGATGGATAAGCACCGCTCCTATAGGTTATTTACATTTATGGAACAATACTTCTACACGAAGAAAAAGCACCATTATAGTTGATGAAACTAGAGCAGTATTGATTAAAAGAATGTTCGAGTTATTGGCTACAGGTAATTATAGCGTTCCAAAAATATTGGAAAAAACCAAAGAATGGGGCTTAACCAATTCAAGAGGGAATCAAGGATATTTATGTGAATCACATATTCATAGTATAATACAAAATCCTTTTTATTATGGTGTAATGAAAGTCCAAAAAACAGGCAAAGAATATCCACATAAATATCCTGCTATTATTGATAAATGCTTATTTGATGCTTGCCAAAAAGTACGGCTTAATTGGGGTAGAAAGTCACAAGGTAAATATAGAGAAAAAGAGTTTATATTTAGTGGATTAATTAGATGTTCAAATAGCGGTCGTATTGTAACTTCTGACCTTAAAAAGAAAACTTACACTAATGGAACAATAGGACAATGGACTTATTTAAGAATGTGGAAAGCCGAGGATCATACAAAAGCTATATATGTACCGGAAACAATGCCATTGCAAGAAATCGAAAACGCATTTAAATCTATGAAGATGATCCCTGAACTACGGCAAGAAATAACTACTTATATAAAAACTTCTGCAAATGTAGAAAAAGAT
>DYDV01000067.1 GCA_020404465.1 Rickettsia endosymbiont of Omalisus fontisbellaquei | reverse complement strand
ATTCACACTCCTTGAGAACAGGAGAACTTAGTAGAGAAAGACAATATGAGCTACAAGAACAGGCAAATATTATATCAAAATTACCTTTTCATATTGATGATTCTCCAGGTTTATCTATATCTACGATAAGAATGCGAGCGAGAAGGTTGAAAAGAAAGAAAAATCTAGGAATATTATTTGTAGATTATTTACACCTAATAAAAGGAGTAGGTAAATTCAATAACAAAGTAGAAGAACTTGCAGAGATAACACAAGGATTAAAAGCAATAGCTAAGGAGTTAGATATTCCGGTTATTGTCTTATCGCAGCTTTCAAGAGCAGTAGAGAATCGAGAAGATAAAAAACCACTGCTATCAGATTTACGAGAATCAGGAGCAATAGAACAAGATGCAGATATTGTAATGTTTATTTATCGTGAAGAATATTATTTATCTCGAAGAGAACCTTCAGGCAATGATATTAAACACGGGGAATGGTTAGATAAAATAAGTAAAGCTCATAACAAAGCAGAGATTATTATTGCTAAACATCGTAACGGTCAAATAGGAAGTGTAGAACTTCATTATGATAGTAAATACTCTAAATTTAATGATTTAGCAAAAAATTATTAAATAATTTTCATAAAATTTCTAACTTTACTAATAATTTGTTGTTTGTAAGAAGATAATTGACGCATAAAAACGATAACCATAGTTGTAAGTCCTGCAACTATGAAAGAATATAAGTTTAGTGATTGAAAAAACATATTTTTACCAATAGACCAAGATTTTAATAATAGTTGGTTATAATTATAGTAAAAATTAAAAAATTGCTTCATTCCTTTTTCATACAACACAAAATTTTTTATTGACTTTTAGTAGAAAAAATATAAATCTTTTTAGTACAAAATTTCCTTTCTATAATTTAACTTAAGATTCATAAAAGAATAAGTGTTACACTAATTATGATACTGTAAATAAGTTAGAAACATGGAACTAAAATTTTATATTTAAAGTTATGTATTCCAAATTTTTTAAATTTTCATCTGAAGTACAAAGAATTAAATTTCCTATAATCGCTTTTATTGCTATTGGTTATATTTTTGTAGGGTTATTACTTTTTAAATATTATGACGAAAAAGTAAAGAATGAAAAATTATTATTCTTAGATAATAGTTATAAATTGATATTAGAAACTAGTTTAAATAAGTTTCAGTCGTTAGCTTCTAGGTTAAATACTGATTTACAAGCTTCTTATATTTTTTTAAATAATAATTATATTAAAATTTGTGAAAATGAGAAATGTATAGATTATGAGCTACAAAAATTTCGATTATTATTAGAGCAATCTATACCTAATTTTAATGAATTTAAAATAGAATTAAATAACAATTTACTTTATTCAAGTTTTGTTTCTAAGAATTATGAAATAGAAAAAACCCATTATTTAAACCAAGATAATAAACTAATAATAAGGGTTAACGTTGATAACAATTATTGGAATCAATTAGCAAAAGATATAAGAAAACCCTTGTGGGTTGTGATCAACTTTTTATCAATTAGCTTTATTATTGTATGTTATATATATAAGACTTTATCGAAAAGATTTAAGGAAGAATACAAAAATAAATATGAGACCGAAATTAGGAATTGTGAAAAACTATGGATGACAAAACTTTGGGATATTGAGTCTAAAAAAACTAAAGATATTGAAATTAACTATTTATTTAGTAGGGAAGCAGCAAAGATAACATTACTAAGCGAGAAAGACTCACTAGATAAGCAAGATAGAATTACAAGATTTAAACCGTATTCGGAAGAAAAATTGTATTGTTCTATCGCTTTATATAATCCGGCTGATAAGGAGGAAATAGATATAAAAAAGTTAATCAAGATTTTTACTAGTAGATTTGATAAAGAAGATGAGAATATTTCTTTTAGCATAGCATGCCATGAAAAACAGATATATTTTTCTTCTGCGGCAGCATTTTATCAAATTATATATAGTATAATAAACTATCTTTTCTTTATTGTTAAAAAGCAGTTTTATAATAATAAACATCAGATAAATCTATTTATAACTAGCATTGCAGGTAAGTTATCGTTCAGTTTTAGCTACAGCGGCGTGCCGCTAGAAAAGGAAAAAGATTTATTTGCAGTGTCGAATGAATTTACAAAATCACATGCTAATCCATTTATTCTTAGTATAGAACAAGTATTTAAGCTATTAAAGTTAAATGGTTTTAATTGCAAAGTAAGTTACGATAAGACAAATATTATAGAAATAAGCGAGAAAGCAATTAAAAAAAGCAAAGCGGCAAAGGATAAAGACAATATAATATACTTAGCTGGTTGGGATAGAGAAGAATAAGAATATATTTTAATATAATGGAAGTTTGAAATAAAATCCTATAATCCGGCTAAACATTTAAACATTGTAAATTTTACGATATGTATAATAAGTAAGAAAAGTACATATGCAAACTAAACTACTTATAGTAAATATTATTGGATAAGAAAATTAAGCTCTTTCTTGATTAGTTGATTAAAATTGTTTGACATTACACATAAATTGTATTAACAGCTAACTAATTAATTAATATATAATAATTTCAAGGGAAAGAAATGAGAAAATTTTTATTATCACTTATGGTATTTATTATACCTCTGACTCTATTTGCTCAGCCTAAAGCCAACAACATCGTTGCACCGGTAAGTTATTTTATTAACCATGTCCAGCAATTAAATCAAATTAAGACTAATTTAGATAAATATAGGCAAACAAGTATTGTAGGTATAAGCGGAATGGGTAAAACTCAGCTTGCTAGAATGTATGCTTATGAGAACAAAGATAATTATCATTTAATTTGGTTTATTGATTGTAATTTAAATATAAATGATGAATTTTTAAAACTAGCTAAGGCTATTAACAAAGCTGAAGAGAAGCCTGTAATCCCAGAGGAAGTATCAACTATAAAAAAACAGTTAATGGAATATTTAGGGCAGAATGATAAGTGGTTACTAATATTTGATAATTTGAAAGTTAATGAAAACAAAAAAGTAGAGGAATTTATTAACTGGGAACATAATGGTAATATTATATTTTGTTCACAGGATAGTGAACTATTACCTTATATAGTAAAGGTTACACCATTAAAAAGACAGGAAACCGTTGAACTTGCTAACACTATTTTACAAGAAAAAGATAATAGCCTAGTAGAATTTTTAGTACAAGAATTTAAAGGATATCCGGTATTAACAGTACAAGGAGCTCAAATATTAAATAATGTTCCCGGTTTAAATAAGGAGGAGTATAAAAATAAAATACAAGAATCAAATGACAAAATAAGCTTTAATATATCTTTAGTAACACAGCAATTAAAGCCATCTGCCAAACAACTTCTAAATAAAATAGCTCTACTCAATACACAAAGCTTTTCAAAAGATTTACTTGGTATTATTACCGATAATAATACCACTCTTGACGCTGATATTTTTCAATTATCAAAATTTGTCTTAATAACAAATATAGACTCTAGCGAGGATAACCCTGTTTTTGAAATGCACGATGTTATTGTCCAGAATATATTAGAAAAAAATAGTGCAAATAATAGTAAATATTTAGAAGATTTAGTTACTAAGTTTGTTAATTCTATACCGAAAAGTGTAGTAAAATCATTTACTTTTAGGAATGTTAAAACCATTCCTGAAAATATTGAAATAATCACTAAAAATGCTGAAAAATATAATATAGGTACTTATAAAGTATTAGAATTAAAACTACAGCAGATAAAACAAAGCGATACTTATTATGATTTAATGAGCGAGAAGAAGTTGGTTGATTGGTTTGATAAAAATGATAGAGAAAGAAAGTATAAGTTATGGCTAATGAACAATGAAGAAAAGCAGGTATATGCTGACTATTTGAATATAATAGGATGGTATTATTTAAAATCTTCTAATTATCAGATGTCTAAAGAATATTTTATTAAAGCTAAAAAAGTGTTTGAAGATGTTAAAGGATATGAAGAATGGAAAGCTAATGTGATAGCTGGTTTGACTAATACATATATTGTAATAGGGGACACTCAGAATGCCCAGGAGAATATCAAAATTTTAGAGCAAAAATTAGCTGATAGTTCTGATCAAACTTCAATATATGCTAATAAAGCAAGATTATTTTATCTAGAAGGAAAATATCCTGAAGCACTAAAACAGATTAATCTATCTATTCAAGCTGCTATTTCTAACGGATTAGCTCCTGATGCGTTATTTCATACTGGTGATTATTCAATTAAATCTGAAATATTAAGTAAACTTGGGCAATATAAAGAAGCTCTTACTCAAGCGGAACAATTATATAACATGCAAAAACGTGTTAAAAAGGAAACTCAACCAATATTTGGTACAATTTATACAAGAATGGCAAGGGCTTTATTTGGCTTAGGAGAAAAAGACAAAGCATTAGAGTATGTAAATAAGGCATTAGATATTTTTAAAAATAATGACAAGGATTTTGCAGACGGAGTTATGGCTATTGTAAATAACCCTGCTATAGCTAATGCATGTGTAGTGCAAGGAGATATACTGGTTGCTATGGATAAACTTGAAGATGCTTTAATTAGTTATAGAAAAGCACAAGATATATATTTAAATTTATATAGAAAAAATCGTAAGAATGTTGCACAAGTAAGTTATATGAATCTTCAAGCAGCAAAGGCAGCATGTAAAAAGAAAGATACACCT
>DYDV01000066.1 GCA_020404465.1 Rickettsia endosymbiont of Omalisus fontisbellaquei | reverse complement strand
TGAGTATTTTGTCTCATATTATGATTATTACCAGCCTGAAGCTTATATAGCACGCACCGATACCTTTATAGAAAAAGATTCATCAATTAACGAACAGATTGATTTAATGCGTCATTCCGCTACAAGATCACTATTAGAGCGTCGTGACGTTATAGTAGTTTCTTCCGTTTCATGTATTTACGGGCTTGGCTCTCCTGATTTATATTATCAGATGACAGTTAATCTAGAGCCAGGACAAAGCTATCCTCGTGATAAACTACTAAATGATTTGGTAAATCTGCAATATGAGCGTAACGATATCGGGTTTGAACGTGGTTGCTTTAGAGTTAAAGGCGACAACATCGATATTTTTCCCTCACATTATAGCGATAAAGCTTGGCGTTTATCGTTTTTCGGTAATGAGCTAGAATCTATTCATGAATTTGATCCCCTAACAGGCGAAAAACTTGCTAAACTCGATAAAGCTATGGTCTTTGGTAATTCACACTTTGTGATGCCAAGAGAAGCCGTAAATAAAGCTATATCAGACATTGAAGAAGAATTACAAAAACGCTTAGAATTCTTAAAGTCGCAAGATAAACCACTTGAAACGCAAAGGCTAAATCAACGTACTCAATATGATCTTGAAATGTTAACGGAAACAGGTAGTTGTAAAGGCGTTGAAAATTATTCTAGATTCTTTACAGGGCGTAATGCCGGTGAGCCACCACCGACATTATTCGAGTACCTACCGGAAGATGCGTTATTATTTGTTGATGAAAGCCACGTATCTGTACCGCAAATTAGAGCGATGTATAACGGTGATCGAGCAAGGAAAGAAGTCTTGGTAGAGCATGGATTTCGCTTGCCGTCTGCTCTTGATAACAGACCTTTAAAATTTGAAGAATGGGAAAAATTCAGACCACAAACCGTTTTTGTATCAGCAACTCCGGGACCGTTCGAGTTAGAAGAAACCGACGGCATTGTTGTAGAGCTGATTATCAGACCTACTGGACTGCTTGATCCTGAATGTATTATCAAACCTGCTACTAACCAAGTTGAGGATTTAATTAGCGAGATTCAAACCACTATCGCAAAAGGCTTCCGTGTCTTAGTCACTACTTTAACTAAGAAAATGGCAGAAGATTTAACCGCCTATTTGCAGGAGCTAAAATATAAAACATCTTATTTACATTCCAATGTTCATACCTTAGAACGCATCGAGATTTTACGAGATTTAAGACAAGGTACTATCGATATTTTAGTCGGTATTAATCTATTAAGGGAGGGGCTTGATATCCCTGAATGTGCTTTGGTGGCTATACTTGACGCTGATAAGGAAGGATTTTTGCGGTCAGAAGTATCGCTAATACAAACTATAGGAAGAGCTGCAAGAAATAGTGAAGGCAGAGTAATACTTTATGCCGATAAAATGACTAAATCTATTGATAAAGCCGTTAGTGAAACGGCACGTAGACGACAGATTCAGCAGGAATATAATGAAAAACACGGCATAATTCCAACAACCATCAACCGTGCTATTCACGCTTTAACAGAACTTGAGAAAATCAATAATAAGCTTGATAAAAAACAAGCTCATACTCTATTTGACAATCCGGCTAAGTTAAAAGCTCATATTGATAAATTAAAAATAGACATGCTTAAAGCCGCAAGTAATCTTGAATTTGAACAAGCCGCTAAACTTCGTGATCAGCTAAAAACGCTTGAAGAAGCAGCACTTGAATTGAGTTAATGGCGTGAGTTGTGGATACCAAAACCGTCATTGCGAGGAGCGAAGCGACGTGGCAATCTCATGAAGTAATAACAAACTCCTGAGATTGCTTCGTCAAAACTTACAGTTTTTCCTCGCAATGACGTTAAAACCAATTCACTCAACAACACTTAAAGCTTTTTCTATGATACGGTGATAAGCCGTGTTTATTAATAGCTTCGATATGTTCTTTGGTACCGTAGCCGGAATTTTTGTGCCATAAATACTGCGGAAATTCAGTACTTAAATCTAACATCAAACGATCCCTAGTAACTTTTGCAATAATGGAAGCCGCAGCAATCGATAATGATAAATTATCTCCGTTTATGATGCTAACAAATCTTTTATCATTAAACCGCATATTGCCATCAACTAAAACTATTTCCGGTTTAACGGTAAGATTTGCCGCAGCAATAGCACAAGCTTTTTTAGTTGCTTCTAATATATTAATCTCATCAATTTCAGTATGGGAAATAATAGCGGTTGACCAAACATAATTACTAGTTATTTGCTCATATAATAATTCTCTTTTCTTTTTAGAAAGCTTTTTAGAATCCTTAATACCCGGTATAATATTGGCGTTATCTATTATAACGGCACTTGCTACTACCGGACCTGCGAGCGGTCCTCTACCTGCTTCATCTATACCTGCTACAATATAGTTATGATATTTCTTCTCAAACTGTAATAGGTCTACTTCCATAATTGTATTTTTTTAATTTTTAATGTATATAATAATGTTACATCGATCGAAAAACGCACTCGGTGTCATACCGTGGCTTGACCACGGTATCTAGAAAAAATTTAAAAAGACTGGATACCGTGGTCAAGCCACGGTATGACAGTGAACAATATAAAATTATAAAGTGCAAAATTATTTTCAATTACTAGGGCTTCCGCAAAATTATAATATTGATTTAAAGATATTAGAAAAGCAATATTTTGCTATGCAGGTAAAATATCATCCTGACAAAGCAAAAAATTTGCAAGAAAAGGAACAAAATCTAATTATTGCAGCTGAATTAAATAACGCTTACTCTACTCTTAAAGATGCCTTAAAGCGTGCCGAATATATGCTGCTTTTACAAAATATAAACTTAAACGACGAAAAAGTACGTAGTTCACTTTCTAGTTCAGAATTAAGTATATTTTGGGATGAAATGGAAATAATTGAAAATACTAACTTATTAAGTGATTTAGAAAAAATAAAAGACAAATATGAATTAATGAAAAAGCAAAAAATTGATTCTTTAAACCAAGCATTTGAAGAGCAGAATTTATCAGATGCAACTATAAAAACTAGCAAACTTAAATATATTGGGACATTGCTTTGTAAACTGCAAGAAAAAATAAAATCATGCAAATAATAGAAATTAGAGAACCGGAACAAGCTGACATTAAGTGCGAGCCTCAAATAGCAGTAGGTATCGATTTCGGCACTACTAACTCACTAATAGCCATTTCAGCTAATAGAAAAGTTAAAGTTATTAAGACTATAGACGATAAAGAATTAATTCCGACTACTATAGAATTTACAAATGAAGGTTTTACGATAGGTAATAATAAGGGTCTTCGTTCCATTAAAAGACTATTCGGTAAAACATTAAAGGAAATTCTAAATACCCCAACACTTTTTTCGCTAGTTAAAGATTATCTAGATATAAATAGCGGGGAGCTTAAACTAAATTTTGCCAATAAAAAGATGCGAATTCCTGAAATTGCAGCGGAAGTTTTTATTTACCTAAAAAATCAAGCAGAAGAGCAATTGAAGACTAGTATAACTAAAGCAGTAATAACCGTACCTGCACATTTCAACGATGCAGCAAGAGGGGAAGTAATGCTTGCGGCTAAAATAGCAGGTTTTGAAGTATTAAGGCTAATTGCCGAACCTACTGCAGCTGCCTATGCTTACGGCTTAAACAAAAACCAAAACGGTTGTTATTTAGTATATGACCTAGGCGGCG
>DYDV01000065.1 GCA_020404465.1 Rickettsia endosymbiont of Omalisus fontisbellaquei | reverse complement strand
GCACCGGCATTTTTAAGTAGCTCTATAGTATCTTGCCACATTTTCATAATATCAGGTTCGATAATACCGCCTTCACCAAGGCTAAGAGGTACGCCTATCTTCATATTTTTTACCGAACTTCCGATAGCAGATTGTAGCACTGGAACTTCTGTTTTGATTGAAGTGGAATCTTTTTCGTCAAACCCCATCATTGCTTCAAGCATAATGCTACTGTCTAAAACGCTTCTAGTAAATATCCCTGCTTGATCAAGGGAGCTAGCAAACGATACCATTCCATATCTTGAGCAACGTCCGTAAGTGGGCTTGAACCCAACTAAACCCGTAAAGCTTGCAGGTTGACGTACCGAGCCGCCCGTATCGCTACCAAGAGCAGCGGATGCCATAAATCCGCTAACTGCCGCCGCTGAACCTCCTGAAGAACCGCCTGGAACTAAATCAGCATTATCATCATTTGCTTTCCAAGGGCTAATTACATTTCCAAAACAACTAGTAATATTTGCTGAACCCATAGCAAACTCATCCATATTGGTTTTGCCGAGCATCACACCGCCCTTATCAAAAATATTTTGTGTAACACTTGATTCATAATTAGGTATAAAATTTTTCAGTATATTAGAACATGCCGTAGTTCTAACTCCTTTCGTACAAAAAAGATCTTTAGCGGCAAACGGGATACCTTCAAGAGTTCTTGCTTTATTTTGAGCATAATTTTGATCGGCTGCTTCAGCCTGTTTTAAAGCTAAATCAAAAGTTTCGGTAACATAAGCATTTAGGTTTTTATGCTTCTCTATTTGTTTAATATGTGCATTAACTAATTCCGTACTTGTAAAATCTTTATTTTTTAGACCTCTTACACTGTCTGCTACTGTTAATTTGTTTAGTTCCGTCATAATTATTCAACAACCTTTGGAGTGATAAAATATTTTACTTCTTTAGCAAGCTGAGCACTATTTCCGCTTACATTATCAAATAATTTATTTGATAAATCAGAACTTGTAACCTCATCTTCTCGCATTCTAGCATTCATATTAGAAACCGAAGTTAAAGGCTCTATATCTTTGCAATCTATTTCATTTAAAATATCGATCATATCCATAATAGTACTAAGCTGAGTAGAAAATTTTTCTACAGTATCTTCTTCAAATTTTAATCTAGCTAATTTTGCTATTTTCTGTGCTGCTTCTTTTGTAATCATAGTTTTATTATTTTGAGTGGTATAATCTGATGTTATTTCCTTAAAGGCTTGCGTAGCTCTGATGTCATTCTCGCTTGGCATTGTTGCATGGATCAATTCCATCGCTGTCATTCCCGCGAAGGCGGGAATCTAGAAAAATAACTTCAATATTGATACAGAAATTACATATTTGATAAAATAAACATATAAAAAACAAGTTTTTTATATGTTTTACTGGATTCCCGCCTACGCGGGAATGACATAAATAAGCCGTGCAATAACGCCTTCAGTCGCTTAGCTCATGACTATTAGAATCAAACAGTCATTATTTCTTGTTCTTTTTGTTTTATTGCCGAGTCAACTTTACTGCTGTATTCATCAGTTAACTTTTGTACTTGTTCAGATAAGTTATGATGCTCATCTTTTGCAATAATATTTTCTTTTTCTAGCTTTTTAAGTTCTTCGTTGCCGTCTCTTCTAATATTACGTAATGAAATTTTAGTATCCTCACCGTATTTATGAGCAAGCTTTACAAGTTCTTTGCGTCTTTCTTCGGTTAAAGCCGGTATCGGTAGTCTGATTAGTTGACCGTCTGATGATGGAGTTAAGCCAAGATTTGCTACCGTAATCGCTTTCTCTACCGATGATACCATAGATTTATCCCAAACCTGCACATTAATTGTCCGTGCGTCAGGTGTTGTAAGAGATGCAACTTGTGAAAGGGGCATTTTGCTGCCATAAGCTTCCACAGCTACACTATCAAGTAAATTAACTGAAGCTCTACCGGTACGTAAGCCTTTAAGCTCATGATCTAAAACTTTTAGAGCCTTATCCATCTTTTCTTGTAAATTTTTCTTTAACGTTTCTGTGTCCATATATTATTCCTCAATTGTCGTATAATCACCTTTATCTTGTATTACTCTGGCAAAATTTCCTTGTTCTTTTATCGAAAATACCCTTATAGGTAATTTATTTTCTCTTGCAACTGCAATAGCTGCCGTGTCCATGACTTGCAGGTTGTTAGTTATAACATCTTTATAGCTAATAGTGAAATATTTTTTAGCATCCGGATTTTTTTTAGGGTCGGAATCATATACGCCGTCAACCTGAGTTGCCTTTAATAAAATATCGCAATTCATTTCGATTGCTCGAAGTACTGCTGCACTATCGGTTGTACAAAATGGGTTACCCGTACCGCCGGCAAAAATTACTACACGCTTTTTTTCCATATGTCTTTTAGCTTTACGGCGAATATAAGGCTCGCAGACACTCATCATAGGAATAGCCGAGAGAACTCTTGTATAGATATCGAGGCTTTCCATAACGTTTTGCAAAGTTAATGCATTAATTACCGTTGCGAGCATACCTATATAATCTGCTGAAGCACGATCCATACCAACGAGTGCTGCATTAATCCCGCGGTAAATATTTCCACCGCCGACTACAATAGCAACCTCTACACCTAAATCAATGACCTCTTTAATATCTCCGGCAATCTTTTTTATTACCTCATACTCATGCCCAAATTGCTTATCTCCCATTAAAGCTTCCCCTGAAACTTTAAGCAAAACTTTTTTATACTTTAGAGTGTTTATATCTGATATCATTTTCTACTTCAAGTTGTTTTTAATAGCTGCTTAATTTTTTTAATCATTATACCTCTTTGTAGGTCGGTAATTGATGACTTATTGAGGGCATGCACTAATAACATATTATTATTTATATCAAGTGTTACTGTACCCGGAGTTAGAGTAATCGAATTACCATACATTATTTCGCCTATTTCTTCTAGTCTTTCTGCGTCAATCCATTCAAAAACCGGCTCTATCTCTATCTTTCTTTGCCAAATTATTTTAATAACCGAGAAAGCTGATTTCCATATTTCTAATAATAACCAAGGAAAATATAATATAAATTTAATTTTAGTGAGCATTAACATTTCCGGTTAATTTGATATTTGAAGTAAAAGGTATCAGCAGCATTATTAATACAAATAATAGCCCTATCATATTAAATATATTATTTATTGCAATTACAAAAGCATCGTTATTCAGTTTACTTGCTAATAACAAGTAAGATGCTTGTTCGGGGTTCAGAACTTTTCCGCTTAATAATTCAGTGTAAGAATCTAGCTGTTCTAATGCCATTATAGAAGTAGACGAGATATTTTCCGATAAATATTGCATAAAGGTTTTAGTATCATTAGTAAGTATAGTGCTGATTGTTGCAAGCCCTACCGCTCCTCCTAGATTACGAGTAAGATTATAAAGCCCGCTAGCATTACCTACTCTTTCTTTTGGCATATTGCCAAGAGCTATATTATTAGTCGGTATAAAACAAAACATTAATGAAAGCCCTCTAACAAATTGAGGAAGCACAAATGCAGCAAATTTAGAATCAGGCGTTAGAAAACTATTCAAATGACATCCAAGAGCAAACCCTCCAAGCCCTATAATAAGCATTATACGTAAATCTACTCCTGCCCCCATCATTCTACCAGCTAGTGGTGCAGATAAAAATTGTGCTCCACCCGTCACCATCATAGTAACCCCGATCTGTAATGTATCATATCCGGCAATGGTAAAGAGAAATAGCGGTAATATATATACTGCCCCGTATAATCCGATACCCATAACGAACGAATAAAGACAGCCAAAAGTAAAGTCTTTATAAAGAAATGTTTTTAAATCTAAAATTGGATTAATAAAGGTTAGTTCTCTAATGATTAATAAAATAAAACCTAAAGCTACTGCAATACTTAAGAATAATATTAAATTATCTTCAAGCCATCCTTTTTTGTTTCCTTCTTCTAAAACATATTGTAATAAGCCGAGCGTTAAAGCCATTAATAATATACCGAGAAAATCAAAGTTTTTCAGTAATTTATAATTTGGTTTATCAAAATCCCCGTATAAAAAAACGACGCTGCAAACAAAAATTCCTGGGATAACATTTAATAAAAACATAAAATGCCATGACAAAATTTCTGTAATATATCCACCGAGTGTAGGTCCTAAAGTAGGTGCAACAGTTACGACAAGCCCAATCAAGATAGTAACGGTAGGACGTTGTGATGCCGGAAAAATTATAAAAACGGTACTAAATACTGTCGGTATCATAGCACCGCCAAAAAATCCTTGTAATGCTCTAAAGATAATCATGGATTCAATATTAGTTGCAAGCGAACATAATACGCTCATAATCGTAAATCCTAAAGCTGCAATAAAATAAGAAATCTTGGTAGAAAGTAACCTTGCTAAAAAGCCGGTAATAGGAATAATGATAACTTCAGCTATTAAGTAAGATGTCTGAACCCAAGAAAGTTCGTCACTTGAAGCAGCAAGACCTGCAGCTATTACAGATAATGAGCTAGCGACAATTTGAATATCAAGTACCGACATAAACATCCCGACAACCATACCAAAAAAAGCAAATAACTGCTTTTTAGAAAGAGCAGGCGGTTGTAAATTATCATTTGACATAATTAAATTATACAGTTTAAATTAAATAAAGTTAATAAGTGACATAAAAATACGTGTTTAAAGTAAAAAATTGTTGTACAACTTTTAATTTTTAATTAAACTATTTATTAGGATATAAGTAGACAAGACCTAATATATCGTAATCATTTTATTTATATTTAGCAAATAATAAATATCTGATTGATTTATTAAAAAATATTTACTATAATATTAACATTTATTAACTGTAACTGATTTATCAATATGCAAAATCCAGCACAAAAAGTTATATCTTTTTCAGAGCATAAATCTGATATAGAACGCATAAAGAAATCAATAGAAGAGGGGTGGGCAATAGTAAAGCTAGTACCTAATAAAGACCGTTTTATCGGACTTTTAGAAAAGATTTCACATGCTGAAGATGAAACAATCTATATTCCTCCAAGAAAAAAGATAATAGTTAATTAACACGAATAGCGAATTATTACATAATCTGCTATTCGGCTTAAAAAGTTGAATATAAAAGGCGAAAGATAGTTTTCATCTTTTATATAAAGCTAAGTATATATTATTTTTTAGCAAAAACTTATAATTCTTTACAAAATATAATGGAATTGCCTAAAAAAGGTGATTTTGTTTTACAGCACTCTTAAAAAGACCTTATTGTATTCCCGTGTAGCATTGTTGCGTGAACCGGTAAAACCCACTGTGTCACCTAGTTCGCTTGACCACGGGGGCGATAAAAACAATAAAAAATACTAAGGTCCCGCTATCTTTGCTCTAAGCCCGATAATGCGTTGTCATTTACTGCCTTTACTGCAAGCTCTGTTACTTTCTCTATTGCTATTTAAGGCTTGTATATCTTTTAAGTAAGGTGATTTTGTTTTTTTCAAAAAGGTATTACTTTTTCTCTTAATTCAGGTATCATAATTGCTATATCAACTAAAAGTGCTTCCGCATAATCACAAACACGGCTTTCAGCAAGCTTTAAAAATTTCTTAATAAGCGGTAATATTACATAAAAATTTATTTTTTGGAATCTTATTACTATATAGTTTAATCCCTGAAAAGCTGCTATATAGATATCTTCATTTTCTTCTTGTAGAAAATATAAACAAACCTCTAATGCTTCATTATAATTTGAAGAGTTTTGACAAAAACTTAAAATAAATTCTATTTTTTCTTCTTTATCATTTAAGGAATATATTAAAGACTTATCAGTATGCTTTTTTAGTTCCGTTCTAGTAAAAAAATCAATTCCATTTTTAAAATATTCTAAACAAATTTTTCTCCTTAATTTAAATATATAATCAGCAATTGTTCCTAACGTATCAATAGTCTCGTATCTTATTCGCTCACTTTCACTTTTTAGGTTCTTAAATAAGATAGGTAATATTAACTTATCTTTAATATTGCTAAATCTACGAACCACAATGTCTAAAGCTTGAATAGCTGCAGCCTGCAATGATTCTTCAGGATTCTTCAAATTTTTAATAATGCAATCCATTGCTTCTTCGTAATTTTCATAATGTCCTACATCTATTATGTAATAAAAAGATTTTTTCCATTCTGGAAGATTAATCACATCAGGTTGTTTTTTAAACTCTTCTTCATTAACTAACATATACTTAATGTACCTATTTTATAATTTTACCATTTGTGTTTATTAGGTTATTTTTCATAAGGATATTTTTTAAAACAGCGTCTCTCTCTATTTCTTTATATGTCCTTACATGACCATGATATACATTACCACCTGTATTATCAAATATTACAAACTGGTCATTTTTTACATCAACAGCAATAAGTCTTTCAGTATCATTACTTATTTTATAAGCATTTTTTAAAGCCGCTTTAGGGTCTTTAGGTGCTGGACTTTTTGACCACTTGGATTGAGAGTGATGATAAATTATTAGTATTTTAAGTTATTTTTTTGGATACCGTGGTCAAGCCACGGTATGACACGAATGCGTTTTTTGATACATTATTAGTATATCATGTTTACCACGCTTGTCACAAAATATGGTTATAGTTTTATTTAGAAAATGGTGCCAATGTGGGGATTTGAACCCCAGACCTACGCATTACGAATGCGTCGCTCTACCAGCTGAGCTACATCGGCTGAAATATCATTATATTTATGTTGAGATTAAGAAATTGTTACTGGATAAGTTTTTTATTGTCATACCGCGATTGGTGAGTTAGATCCAGTAAAATTTGATTACTACAAATTGTTTTTATGGATCCCGTGGTCAAGCCACGGGATGACAATAAATATATTTACCGATCCATGCAACAATGCCTAGCGAGAATGAAGCCATACAGCAAGGTTCAAAGCACTCTTAAAGATGTGTCGAAAACCTTAAATGGAAGTGCTGCGTATCATCGTATTTCTTCTTCTTAACCGGGAAGCCCCAATCCATTCTGATCGGTGCAAAACGTGTTACCCAAATAAAGCCAAAACCAATAGAAGCTCTAAGCGATTTATCATTATAAAAGCCGTTTGGAGTTTGATATTGTTTCTTATTTAAACCTACTCCCCATACGCTTCCTAAATCCATAAAGACTGCACCCGTTAAATTAAACTCTTCAGGTACAGGAGTTGGGAAATTAAGCTCTGTTGAAAATGTATAATATCGCTCCCCGCCAAGTCCTTCATTAGTGACTTTTTCACGAGGCCCGACCCCACCGCTTGCAAAGCCTCTTAAACTATAATCACCTAAATTAAAGCGATCGGAAATTCTAATAATTTTTCCGCCAAGCCCTGCAATATCACCACCGGAAGCAGATAAGTTTAAAGTAAGTTTGTTATGTATGAAAGATTTATAATATTTACCTTCAACTTCATGTTTTATATATTTGTTATCACCTCCGACGCCGGCGAATTCTTGGGTACCACTTACTAAATAACCGTTCTTTGGTACAATTCTGTTATCCCTTTGATCATAGGTAATAGTATGTCCTATAGCAGAAGTAATGAATCTTCCCATTTGCTCATTTAAGAATATTGAACTTGATGGAGATGGTGCACTTAAAATATCACGTTTGATTAAATAATCTATTTCGTGACCTAAATCCTCTTTAATTTCATAACCAAGAGAAGTTTTTACTCCTATAGAGTGTAACTTATAGCTTTGATCGGTCGTATTTAATACACTAGCACCGCGTCCGGTATAGTTTCTAAATGCGTTTACACCAAGTGATAAATCACGATCTAAAAAGTGAGGCTCAGTAATACCACCGTAATAGCTTGTACTGTTTTTACTTACTTGTACACCGGCATTAAGCAGCTTACCGGTACCGACTAAATTACGCTCTAGGAAAGAGAAACGTCCAAATAAGCCGCCGGCAGTATTATATCCTAAATCAAAGCCTATAGAAGAAGTAGATTTTTCATCAACTTCAACATTGACGTCATATTTATCTTTTGCTTTAGTCGGAGCTAAGCTAATTGCTACTTTCTCAAAATAATCTAAATTTCTAAGATTACGCTCACCTTTTTCAATATATGAACGGTTAATTATATCACCTTCTTCTGTTTTAAATTCCCTTCTTATAACATGATCTTCAGTTTTAAGGTTATTAATAATATTAATTTTATTAATATAAACCTTATCGGCTTTCTCAATAATAAATTTAATATCTGCAGTATGATTAGCATTTTTCATTATATCCGGATAAACATTTACCGCAGGGTAGCCGTTTGCTGTAAAATATTCTCCGATTTTTTCAGCTATATCATCAACCGTTTTCATATTGAAAACTTTGCCTTGCTTAATATTAACAATTTTATTAAGCGGTGTTATATTTATATTAGTTAATTTATTGTCTATCGTAACATTACCGAAGCTATATTTTTCTCCTTCTTCAATGGAATATGTAAGGGTGAAATATTCTTTAGTATTATTGAGTTCTACCGATGCCGAAATTACTCTAAAATCTGCAAAACCTACAGATTGATAAAATTCTCTTAGTAATTCTTTATCATACTCCACTCTATCAGGATCGTAAGTATCGTTACTTTCTAAAAAACGAAACCAACGAGATTCTTTAGTTAAAACAATAGATTTGAGTTCTGAATCGCTATAATTTTCATTACCGCTAAAATAAATATATTTAATACCGGTTTTTGGTCCTTCTGCGATATCAAAAATAACCTTAACTCTGTTATTTTCTAAATTCTCAATTTTAGGTGTTACCGTAGTAGCAAAACGTCCGCTACGTTTATAAATTTCTAATATTTTCTTTACGTCTAATTCAATTTTAGCTTGGCTAAGAGATTCGCCAGACATTGTATAAATTTCTTTAGCGAGCATATTAGTTTTGATTTTAGAATTACCGCTAAATACTACGCTACTTATAAAAGGCGTTTCAGTAACGCCCACTATTAAATTACCGTCATTTGTTATATACATATTTATATTTCTAAAAAGTGAGGTGGCATATAAACGTTTTATTGCCTCATCTTCTTTAGAACTATTATAAGTTTCTCCTACTTTAAGCTTTAAATAGCTTTCAACAGTAGAACGCTCAACCCTATGGTTACCTTCGATAGTTATTTTACGAATTACAGAGTCAGCTAATGAAATATGATAATAAAAAATCGTTAATAATAAAATTGTTAACTTGCTAATTGATTTGATTTTCACTTAAAACCTTCTTTAAGATTTAATTTAAATTTCTATAGTTTAAATACGATGTCATACCGTGACCCCTCCACGGTATCTAAAAAAACAATACTAATAATCTTAATATTTCTAACTGGATCCCGTGGTCAAGCCACGGGATGACAGATGCATTTAAACATAATTAATGTACTCCACTATAGTGGATAATATTAGTCAGAGCAAGTAAATCTATTATAATACCGTTAAGAAAATAAATTTTGTATATCGTTGGAAACAGAGATTATAATAAGGAAAATTATTATTGCCGCTCCTAATTGTAACAAAATATTTTTAGTTTTAGGATTCGGTAATTTACCGGTAATTGCTTCATAGAGTATAAATACTAAATGTCCTCCGTCAAGGACCGGTATAGGTAGTAAGTTAAGTAACCCTAAATTAACAGAAAGCATTGCTATAAACAGCAGATACATTTCAGCCCCTTTCGCTATAGATTTTCCTGACTCTTTAGCAATAGCTACCGGTCCTCCTATCTCATCAAGCGAACGTTTTCCTACAATCATTTGCGATATTGCTTTTAGGGTTAAAGCTGACATATCTATAGTAGCATTAATAGCTTCCCAAAATCCTTCTAAAATTCCTATTTTGGTATGAATAAATTCATTTTTAGCTACAATACCGATACGGAGAGTTTTCTTAACTTTCTTTTCTTCAGGAGGCGATATAATTATTTCTTCAGGCATTATATTAACGGTAAATTCTTCGCTTTTTCTTTCTATAGTTAAAGTAGAAGAACTAAAGCCGCTAATTAATATTTCTTGTTGTACATCACTAAAATTTTTAACCGATTTATTATTAGCCTTAACAATTTTATCTCCTTCTCGTAATCCTGCTCTCTCTGCCGGTGATGAAGCTATTACCTCGCCTATTATAGGAGGAATCTCTGTTTTTCCAAAGTAACAATAAAAACCTGCAAATATTATTATGGCAAGTAAATAATTAATTAACGGACCTGCTGCAACTATTAAAAAACGTTCTAAACAAGATTTAGCATAAAAAGCTACTTTTTCGTTAACTTCTTTAGTCTTATCCATAAGGCTGCGATCATAGCCGTAAATCTTGACATAGCCGCCAAGGGGTACAAGGCAAATCTTCCACCTGACTCCTTTTCTGTCGGTAATACCTATAAGTTCTTTACCGAAACCTATTGAAAATTCTTCAATTTTTACATTAAAATATCTAGCGACGCAGTAATGCCCAAGTTCATGGATAAACACTAAGATACTAATGGTTATAATAAATCCGATTATAGATAGCATAAAATTTTTATTAATTTACAAGTATATTTGTATACAAGTTTATGAGTATACAAGTAAGTAGTTTTAAAGTATAATTTAGTAATCTTAAACTTTTTTCTGTATTATGAGTTCAAATAAAATTAATAAAAAGTCGATTGCACGTATTGCAGCAGTGCAGGCTATTTATCAAAACATATTGCAAAATAACGAAGATATGGATGATATCATGCAAAATGTACTTTCTTTTTATCAAAATGATAGTTCTATAACAAATTTACCGGACAATTTAAAAATATCATTAAGTATAAGTCATTTTAAAATGCTGGTAAAGTCAGTATTTGAAAATATTAATAAACTAGATGAAATTATTGACAATCATTTAACAAATGATAAAGATCCTGCACATATGCCGATCTTACTCCGAGCTTTATTGCGTGTTAGTATATGTGAGCTATTATTTTGCCCTACTACGCCGGCTAAAGTAGTAATCAATGAATATACAGATATAGCAAATGATATGTTAAATGAGCATGAAATTGGTTTTGTTAATTCGGTATTAGACAAAATAGCACAAGAGCATGCTCGTTTAATTTGAAAAATTGGCTACGTCATCATACAAGAACGAGGGTACTCACGTATTATTATACGCTCCGTTCCTCGTCTTGTGGATTCCTTGCTCTTTTCCAAATTAAACTTCGTCTACTTATTCTTCATTTATTTATAAGATTTTATGACAAATAATTTAAGCGGTTATAGAAATAAATTCGTTAGAGTTAAGACTTCTAAAAAGCGTACCGTCTCCTCTAATAACTGGCTAAAACGCCAATTAAACGATCCGTATGTTGCAAAAGCACGCATTGAAGGCTTTAGATCAAGAGCTGCATATAAACTACTTGAAATTCATGAGAAATTTAAACTTTTCACTCCTAATATGAAAATTGTTGATCTAGGAGCAGCTCCTGGTGGATGGAGTCAGGTAGCGTCTAAGCTTATTAAAGCTTCGGATAATAGCCTAAATAATAAAATAATCTCTATCGATTTATTAGAAATCGAACCTATTGTCGGAGTTGAGTTTTTTCAAAAAGACTTTTTTGAAAAAGATGCGGAAGAATTAATTATTCAGGCTTTAGACGGTAAAGCTGATATAGTAATGAGTGATATGGCATCAAATACTATAGGCCATAAAACTACCGACCATATAAGAACCTTACTTTTATGCGAGCAAGCTTTTGAGTTTGCTGTAAAAGTGCTAAAACCCTCCGGTCATTTTATTGCTAAAATCTTTCGTGGCGGTGCAGAAAACGAATTATTAAATAAAGTGAAGCGTGAATTTAGAACGGTGAAACATTTTAAACCTTCATCCAGCCGTAGCGAATCTACGGAGATCTATTTAGTTGCTCTAAATAAGAAATAATAGACTTTTTGCATAACTTGTTTCTAAGGGTAATTTGTGCGTCGATCCGGTACTCGCATCTGCACGAACTAAAGTGTACGCTGCGGCGGCAAGCGTTTCCGTGTCTCCTTCAAATTTCTCCTTATTAGCCACGTTATGTAAGAAGTCTAATGAATATGAAAGGCGAAAGGTGATTTTTGCCTATCAAATTTACTATATATATGTTATTTTTTTATTTAACATACTAGATGATAATTACTTATATCTCCTGTTGTTTTGACTTCCTGAGCATATTCTTGACTGCAGCTTTGAAAACCATTATACATCTCAACTAAATTAGCCCCAGTTTCAGTTTCAACTATTTGATTATATAAATTATTTTTTAAATTTAGAGTATTTTTAGCATATTTTTGTATTTCTGCTTCCCAATCATCTACGGTTAAAGTAATATTCTGTTTCAAATCAGAAAAATTAACAAGTCCATGTTTACTGATTCCAGATATTATTTCCTCAAAGCCTTCGACTATTCCATTAATTCCTAAGTATTTTGCAACTTTTTGTTTGGCAAAATTATATAAATATGATGCCCATTCTTCTGATGGTGATAGTTCTGTTTTTTTACCGGGAAGTACCATTGTTGTTTTTCCCAAATGCTTATTAGTAATATTAATAAGATTATGTTTTGCATTATATATCTTGGAATGGGTAGCTAGCTCTTCTATTGGAGTTGTTACTTTTCCGGTAAATAAATTTTTTTCGATGGCTCTTTCAATTATCGGTTTTGAGCCAGGGCTATCAAAAGTTATAGATTTATTAAAATGTAAGTTGCAAGAATGTATTTCCACTGAGGTTAAATCTGCAATTATTGCTCCAAGTGAATGACCGCTAGTATTAAAACTATATTCTGTGGCTTTACTTAAGCCGCCTAATTTGTTAATTACTTCACCAACAAAATCCTGAAGTGGAGTTAGTTTAGTAGGTAAATAGCGAAGAGTGATAAGCACGTCGTCTAATAAATCATATATATTAAATTTTGTGCCGGCACTAGCAATATGAACTTCTTTAGTTTCTTTATTTATAAATGCGACGGCTTTATAACCATATTTAGCAGTGCTGACATGATCGCATGAAGCAGTTAGTATTTCCCAGCCGCTATCTGTTAATTGTTCATTGATTTTTGATGTTTCTAGATTATAAATATTTAAATCATCTGTTTTATATGCTAGGTCTAAACCTATATAAGCAAGTTTTTTAGTGCTAATATGTTTAGAATTTTTGTGCTTAGACATATCTACCTCTTTTTTAACCTGTAACCATATTTTATGGTAATTTGAAATAAAAGTCAATCAATAAGTTAACGTTTATTAACTCATTATTAAATAAAAATTGACATTTGGTTACCTTTATTATATAGTGCATTTACGTTATACTTAAAAACCATGAAATATGGTAACTTAAACAAGGAGATAGACTATGTTTACATTATTAGTACGTAATTTATTCGGAAGTAATAAACCGATTACTTACTTATCTTTAATAGAAAAAGCAAAAGCAGATTATAGTTTTTATACAAAATTAGCATCAGGAAGCTTTCTTGCAGGAATAAGTAGTTTTTTTTCATCTAGTAGTTGGCTAAGCAAAATACCTTTAATAACAGGGGCTATTTTTGGTACTAGTTATGGGGCAAAAGGCATTATGGATAGTAATGAACAAATAAAGCTTTTTACTAAAGCTCATGAAGTAACTAAAGTTGAAGAGTATTTGGCTACTTCGGGGTTAGAAAGTTTTGTATACGGTACTGCTATAGATAAAAATGGTATAGATAAATTTACCGGTAAATATATTGAAGGAATAAACGGTAAGATAATATCTAATGCAATAACTCGTGTGCCAACCTTAAGTTTAACGGAAGACGGCGTTGGTTACAAACATAATGGTGGCTATGAAATAGTAGAATCAACAGATCGTGCGTTATATCAGGAAATACCTGGTGTGAAAGGACAATATACAAATAAATTAGTTCTAGATACTAGTATTCTTTCTTTACATGGTTGTGTTATTCAGCAGCTAATACAAAATGGCTATTCAAGTGAAGATATTGAAAAAGCTTTAAGTTTAGAAACTGTTGAAAAGAGAGAAAGTTACAAAAATAAGCAATTAGTAGAATACAAGCCAAATTTGACAAGTAAGTTATGGCATGGTACAGAAAAAGCTATGCAAAATAAAGAAGTAGAACTTTCAAAAGAAATACAGAAATATGCTGAAATAAATGAAGCTTATGAAGTATTATTTAATTATCATACTTCCAGTCCTAGCGAAGAACAAGAAGAGCAGTTTTATAGTCTTGATTATAATAATCTTAATGATGATCAGACTCAAATTTTAGGAGATGAGGGAGACGAAGGATATATATCTAGTAACTAGATACAAAATTTTCTAGAGAGTAAGGTTATAGATCTATAACCTTACTCTTTTACACAATAACATCCTTTGCTCTCTTTTCAAAAGCTACAATCATTTTTTCGGTTGCTTTGGTAAAATAAGTGCCAATTAACTTATCTAGTATTACGGACTTCATCTTAAAATCAATAAAGAATTTTAATTCAGTTCCTACCGCACACGGAACAAATTGCCAAGTACTTTTTAGATATTCAAAAGGTCCTGAAATAGCTATTGTATTAATCAAATATATTCCATCATCTGTTATTGTATTTGTAACTCGTGAGTTATATTTTTCTGAAAAGCCTTTTAACTGAATTACTAACTCAGCAATGGTCTCATAGTTATCTTCTGAAATAATTCTAGAAGCAGAACACCAAGGCAAGAATTTAGGATAAGACTTTACATCCCACACCAAATCAAATAATTCTTGCGGTTTGTAAGGTAAAATTTTTGTTTGTTGGTAGCAAGACATTAGAAATCCGTGACTTTACCTTTATGCTGCCAATCGCCGTATCTTGTCGGTTCTAGACCTTTAACACCGCCAATCTCTTTCTGTGTTTCTTTTTCTTTTGGTACAGCGTCATTCACAAAGCTTGATACAGGCGAATTTTTTGAGTTAAGTCTGTACTCACGTACTATTGTACGCTCCGTAGACTTACTCTTAAATTCATTCTGTCTGAAGTTTTGTGAATTTAGCTGTAAATTTTCTTCTTCTGATATATTATTATCTTTTTTATCGTCCATAATTAATACTCCTGCGAAGTGAAGAGTTGATATACGAAGATCAACTTGGAAAAGAGCAAGGAGTTTGCACGCCGAGGAGCGGAGCGTATATTAATACGTGAGTATCCGAGGACTTACAAAGACGACGTAGCCAATTTTTCAAGTTCTATCTGAGTATATATGAAATTTAATCGTATTTATATTAATAGTCGTTTAGCTGAAAATAGCAAGATAGAATTAGCAAGCGATCATATTCACTATATTAAAACGGTGCTACGTCTTAAAGTAAATGATGCCTTACGTATCTTTAACGGCATAGATGGAGAGTTTTTAGTAGAAATTACCGATATAGGTAAAAATAATCTAGCGGTTAAGATTAAAGAACAGCTAAAAAAGCCTTATACGGAATCTGCTTTAACTCTTGCTATTGCTATAATAAAGCAAGATAAATTAATGCTTACAATAAATATGGCTACGCAACTCGGTGTAACTAAAATTATTCCGTTAATCACAGAGCGATGCCAATTTAGATCGGTAAATATTGAACGTTTAACGAAGTGTGCTATTGAAGCAACAGAGCAATCAGAACGTCTTACTCCCCCGATAATTGAGCAAGCTATTAAATTACAAGATTATCTTAAAAAAAATAATAATTTTATGTTATATGCTAATGAACATGAAAAAGAAGAAAACTCTATATTACAAATTTCATCATCACTTAATAATAATGATATTGCTATTGTTATTGGGCCGGAGGGCGGCTTTACTAATGATGAGCTTGAACTTCTGGCCTCACATAAGAATACAAAATCTATAAGTTTAGGAAGTAATATACTGCGAGCTGAAACAGCAGCGATAACTGCTATAGCACAAGTGAAGTTGTTACGATGTCATTGCGAGTAGGTATTGCCCGTGTGAACACCTGAGCCGTCATTGCGAGGAGATGCGTAGCATCGACGTGGCAATCTCAGGAATTTGGCACGAGATTGCTTCGTCGAATTACTATGGTAATTCTTCTCGCAATGACGGAAAAACCGATCCACGCAACAATGCCTCCTCGCAATGACAAAAAGGGGTTTTACTTCGCTTTCTCTATTCCTGGCTTGCAGAATAATTTACCTAAACAAAGGAAAGAATAGACCCCACAAAATCCTATAATTATGTAAAGTATTGTAACAATAATTGGAAATGAACCAAATAAAAGTGTAACTAAATTGAAGTTAAACAATCCAACTAAACCCCAATTTATAGCACCTATAGAAGATAGTAAATGTATAGTAGTAATAAGCGGATTATTAGAAGTGTTTATTAGCATACTAAACCTTTTGTTAAATTATTTACTTATGGTAAAATAATAATTTCGTATTTTAAGTCTTATGTCTACTAAATTTTCATAACATGCAGCAAAAAGCAGTAAAATATTGAAATTAAATTTCAAAGTGAGTCTGCGGAGCGTATATAAATACGTGAGCATAGACGAGTCTTACAAAAATTTGGTGTCAATACTTTACCGGTTGAAGCTGTATTAATCTTTCTTAAAAGTTTGGTATATTACGGGTATAACAAAAATTGTAAATATAGTACCGATGCTTAATCCTCCAACTATTACAAAACCGATAGAATTACGAGCAGCAGCCCCGGCACCGCTTGCAAAAATTAGAGGTAGAGCCCCGACTACGGCAGCAAGAGTAGTCATAAGAATTGGACGCAAGCGAAGTTTTGAGGATTCTATTATAGCCTCTCTAACACTTACTCCTTTCTCTCTTAATTGGTTAGCAAATTCTACTAACATAATAGAATTTTTGGTAATTAATCCAATTAAAGTAATAAGTCCAATATTGCTATACATATTAAGGCTGTTGCCGGCAAGCCAGAGAGCAAGTACGCCGCCGGTTATTGAGAAAGGTACGGCAAGTAATATTAATAAAGGGTCAGTAAAACTTTCAAATTGAGCTGCAAGCACTAAATAGATAAATATAAGAGCAAATCCAAATGTTATAAGCATATTACTGTCTGCCTCTCTCATTTGTTTAATTTCTCCGATATATTCAAGCATAGTATTACTAGGATCAAGTAATTTAACGGCTATTTTATTAATTTCATCAATTGCGTCATCAATTTTTCTATCAGGAGCAAGATCGGAAGAAATAGTAACGGATTTTGAATTGTTATAATGGCTATATGATTTTACGGATATTGTTTCCTTAATGCTAGCTATCGACTCAAGCGGTAACATATTATTATTATTTGCCCTAATTAAAATTTTACTAAAATCGCTAATATCTTTTCGCTCTTTTTGATTAGATTGTAATATAACATCGTATAAATCATTGCCCATTCTAAAATCACCGATTTGTTGACCTGCAAGTAAATATTGTATTGTTCTACCGATATTTGCCAAATTCATCCCGTATAAATAAGCCTTATCACGATTAATTTCTATACTTATAGTTGGCATCGCCGATTGTAAATTTCTATTGACGTTTAAGAAAATAGAGTTTGTTTTCATTATATCGATAAATTGCTGTGATATTTTATCTAGATCATCATACTCAAGGTTTGTTTGAATAGTGAACTCGATAGGGCTACCGGCATTCCCGCTAACCATTGAACGTGGATCCATAGCGAAAATCGACATACCCGGTATTTCGGAAAATTGCTTATTTAGCATATTCTTAATAGTTTCTTGGGAACGAGAACGCTCATCCCAGTCTTTTAACGGAATGAATCCAAAAACATTATCGCTACCGCCTGCACCTATTACCATCAGATAACCTAATATATCTTTATAATTAGCAAGGATTTTTTCTGCCTCCTTCACTACTTTAGTAGAAGATTCTAAACTAGAACCTTCCGGTCCTTTAAAAGAAACTTGCAAAAATCCGTCATCTTCTTGTGGTACAAAAACTTTTTGAGTAAATTTAAAGCTGACTATCAGTACTATAAATGATGCAGCAATAATGAGAGTAAATTTCTTTTTATTGTCAAAAGTTAGCTTTAGATAGTAAATATATTTATTTTGAATAAATTGTAGAATATCATTAAACTTTACTAAGAATTTTGGTAAGTCTGTATTATGTTTTGTGACCATACGACTCGACATCATAGGAGTCAAAGTTAAAGCAACAAATCCTGAAAACAAAACACAAAATGCTAAAGTCCAAGCAAATTCAATAAATAATTTGCCTATAAAGCCTTCTATAAAACCGACAGGTAAAAATACGGCAGCAAGCGTAATAGTCATAGCAATGATTGCAAAACCGATTTCTTTGGAAGCAAGCAAAGCTGCTTCCATGGGTTTATGCCCCATTTCATTATATCTAAAAATGTTTTCAAGCATAACTATTGCATCGTCGACGACTAAACCGATAGCAAGTATCATAGCAAGGAGCGTAAATATATTAATAGAAAAGCCAAAAGCATACATCACGCTAAAAGTACCAATCAACGATACCGGAATCGTTACAAATGGAATCAAGGTGATTTTAGCAGATGCAAGAAATAAATAAGTGACTAAAACTACTAATATTAAAGCTTCAAAAATTGTTTGAAATACTGCATAAATTGATGCTTTTACCGGTGTTGCTCCATCGTATGCGATACCCATGCTTACTCCACTCGGCATTGATTCTTTAATTCTTTCTAATTCCTTAGTTACTTCATTTGATAAATCGATGACGTTGGCTTTTGATTCTTTTATAAGACCAAGAGCAATAGAACTTTTGCCGTTATATCTAAAAATTATATCTTCATCGGGAGAAGTTAAAGATACTTTCGCTATGTCTCGTAATTTTATTATACTGCCGTTTTGTGTTTTTAGAATAATATTGCCAAATTCTTCTGGTGTAGACAAAGAACCTTCAAGAGTTACTATAAAATTATTAATTCCGGTTTTAATTGTACCTGCCGGATAATCTTTATTTTGTTCTTTTATTGCGGATTCAATCTCCAATAAAGAAATTTTATGCTGATATAATTTTTTAGAGTCTGGTTCTATTCTCATTATATATTCCCTGCCACCGTAAATTTGCGACTGTCCAACCGACTCAAGTTTATCCAATGGTGTTTGTAGACTATCTTCAACAATTTTTGTTAACTCCAAATCGTTATATTGGTCGCTTTCAACACTTATGAAGAGGCTTGGAAAACTATCGGCATCAAGTTTTGCAACCGATGGAGCTTTCATATCTTGTGGAAACATGTAAGTAATATCCGATATTTTAGAGCGAACATCGTTTAATGCTATTTCAATATCGGTAGATAATAGAAACGATAAAGTAATACTACTTTCGCCGGTGGAACTTTGAGAAGTTATATAATCTAAATTTTTAACCGTCTTTAAAGTTTTTTCTATACGTGTTGTTATTTCTTTTTCCATATATAAAGCATCGGCACCTGCATAATGAGCATTGACATTTATTATGGGAACTGAAATATCCGGAGTTCCTCTAATTTGTAGTTTAGTAAAAAAAATTGCTCCAAGAGCTACGATAACCAAACTCAAAACCGTAGCAAAGACAGGACGCTTAATACAAATTTCAGATAATAACATAATATTTAATGAGTGTTTTTTTAAAAATTTTATTCTAAATTAATGTGAATAGCGAATTATTATATAATCCTCTATTCGGTTAGAAATATTTAATATAAAAAAGTATATATTGTTTTTTATTAAAAAACTTATAATTTTTTACAGGGTAGGAAATTAATTTTTGTAATTTACTACTGACAATAAATTAGGGTTTTAATGATAAATTTTCACTTTAATTACTTGATTAAGATAGTTTTAACAGTATAACTGATGTAAAATGGCTACATTTTTCTATAAATTAATATAATAACGTATATATTTTAAACTTTGTAAATAACTGACATTTGCAGTATTTGGGTAGTTTGTTATAATTAACTCACATAAAAAATATATTGATGTATATTATTGTCAGTTGTATATATTGTTTTATAAAAAAACATCAATACATATTAACCCATTAAAGGAGAGTTGATTTTATTATGAGTACACATAACAAACAAGAACCAAAAAAAATGAATAAAACCGAATTTATAGCATTTATGACCGACCATGGTCATAATCATAAACATGCTTCACATAAATCATTAACAAAAGCTGATGCCGAGAAAGCACTTAATTTAGTTCTTGATAGTGTGATTAGTGCTATAAATAGTCACCATAATATTAATATAACAGGTTTCGGTTCATTTGAAATACATCATAGAAAAGCACGTGAGGGTCGTAATCCAAAAACTGGAGCAAAAATGAAAATAGATGCTTACAATCAACCTACTTTTAGAGCAGGAAGAAAAATGAAAGAAGCTTGTAATTAATGATAAAGAAGTAACTTATAGTACTGATAATTCCCGAACCCCGCTACAAGCTTGCGGGGTGACACTAGAAAAACCGGCTCATGCAACAATGCTTTGCAAAAGCCGGAATGATATATAACGCTTCTTAAGTATAATTCATAACGATATTACAACCATTGATAATCGAAAATCTAGAGTTTAACTTAAAACATAACAAGTTATATAACAGCTGGCTTATTGAAGCTGAAAATATAGAGCAGGCTTTAAAAGATTTAGAAGATTTTATATATTTAAAGCTTTTTAAGAATAATATTCCTCTCATAAACAATCCTGATTATCATTTTATCGCTAGGGAAACTTCAAGTACATCTAATGCTAAAAATATTTCTATTGAACAAATAAGAAAGTTACAAGATTTTTTAAGTAAAACTTCTGCAATTTCAGGTTATAAAATTGCCGTAATTTATTCGGCGGATCTTATGAATTTGAATGCGGCTAATTCATGCTTAAAAATTCTTGAAGATGCACCAAAGAATAGTTATATTTTTTTAATTACTTCAAGAGCTGCAAGTATTATTTCTACAATTAGATCAAGATGTTTTAAAATTAATGTTAGATCATCTATCCATCATACTAAAAACGAATTATATTCCGAGTTTATTCAGCCGATAGCAGATAATGAAACGTTAGATTTTATTAATCGTTTTACTACTAAAGACCGAGAATTATGGCTAGATTTTATTGATAATTTATTATTATTAATGAATAGAATCCTTAAAAAATCTGCTAACGTTAATATTGAACTCCTAGATTTGGAAAATAAGATTTTTAATAAACTACCAAATAAGCATCCTTCATATTTATTGCAAAAATTTACCGACATAAAAAAGTTAATATATAATACCATTGATTATGATTTAGACTTAAAAACAAGTTATATATTAGTGGTGAATGAGTTTTCTAGTAATTAGACCTACTTGGAAACTCTACTTCTAGGGGTAATTTGTACGTCGATCCTAACCCCTCATCATCACGTATGTTTGAGTACGCTGCGGTTCGAGGTGAAGTGTCTCCTTCAAATTCCTCCCTATAAGCGACTTTCCGAATAGGTCTATTGAATTCGATACTATCCTACATGTTATCCATAAAACAGGCATTGCCTAAAAACAGTTGATCTAAAGTTTCGATGTCATTCTCGCGAAAGCGGGAATCCAGGAAAAAAAGCATAAATACAGCAAATTTTTAAAATTAAAAGCTCGATTTATCTCGCTTTACCCTGGATTCCCGCTTTCGCGGGAATGACATCAAAAAGCTAAATTACACCATAAAACAACTGTTTCTAGGCAATGCCCATAAAACGACAAAATATATTGTTGCTAAAACATATTGGGCAAAATATATTAGAACTTTATAAATTAAATTACTTACATGTTTAAAACTTTAACACAAAATTTAACGAAGATTTTTGATAGACTAGTCAGCTCAGGAATTTTAACGGAAGCTCAAATAGATGCTGCTATGCGGGATATAAGAGTAGCTCTTTTGGAGTCGGATGTAGCATTGCCGGTGATAAAAGATTTTATAGCAGAAGTTAAACAAAAAGCTTTAGGGCAGGAGGTTATTAAGTCTGTTTCACCTGGACAGATGATAATTAAAATTATTCATGAAGAGATGATAAATCTCCTAGCTTCAAGTGAAAGCGATACAAAGTTAAATTTAAATTCAAAGCCGCCGGTAAATTTATTAATGGTAGGTTTGCAAGGTAGCGGTAAAACTACGGCGAGTGGAAAGCTTGCTTTACGTCTTAAGAATCAAAATAAAAAGCCTCTACTTGTATCTCTTGATACTTATAGACCCGCAGCACAAGAGCAGCTAGCGATACTTGCAAGTTCAGTGGGTATTGATTCATTACCGATTGTTAAAGGTGAGAAACCTCTTGATATTGTCAAAAGAGCTATCGCTGAAGCTAAGCTCTCTGCTTATGACGTTGTAATTTATGATACGGCAGGTCGTACACAAATTGATAAAGAGATGATGAACGAGGCTCTTGCAATAAAAAAGATAGTAGAGCCTACGGAAACTTTATTAGTAATTGACAGTATGACAGGGCAGGAT
>DYDV01000064.1 GCA_020404465.1 Rickettsia endosymbiont of Omalisus fontisbellaquei | reverse complement strand
CGCTGTTCCAGTATTTCAATACTAGGAGGCAATACAAATATAGAAACAACATTAGTAGCATTTTTCTTAATACTCCTTGCTCCTTGCCAATCAATATCAAATAAAACGTCCAAGCCTTGATTTAATAACATTTCGACATATTCTTTAGGCGTACCATAATAATGGTCGTATATTTTAGCATATTCAAGGAATTGATTTTGCTTAACTAATTCTTCAAACTCAAGACCTGTTTTAAAATAATAATTTATACCTTCTATTTCTCCTAAACGAGGTTTTCTTGTAGTCGCAGAAACAGATAAACGCAAATTATTATCTATTTTCAATAATTCTTTAGCTAAACTTGATTTACCTGTACCTGAAGGAGAAGATAAAATTATAATCAGCCCTTTATTGTTTGTTATCATATTGTAGTTTTTATTTGTTAGGTACTTTTCTTTTTATCACCTCATCCATAGTACAATTAAAATATTTTGCTATTTTTAAAATAGTATCTATTTCAGGATTAAATTCGCGATTAACTTCTGCTCTCATAATTCTGCTAACGGTCGTGTAAGGGATATCAGTAACCTGAGCAAGATATTTACGATCTATCTTTTCTTGTTTTAATTTTTCTTCTAAAAATTCTTTTACCTTAGTAGCAAGCGCCATATTAATAACCTCTGAATAAATAAAGGATAGTATACGAAGTTTGTTGAGTATTACTAGCCTTGTTACATGGATCGGAAAACCTACTCAATGTCATCCCCGCATAGGCGGAGCTTTGTTGCATGGCTCGTTTTATGTCATTCCCGCGGAGGCGGGAATCCAGCATAAAGCGAGATAAATCGAGCTTTTAATTTTAAAAATTTGCTGTATTTATACCTTTTTTCTGGATCCCCGCCTACGCGGGGATGACAATTGAATAGATTTTCCGATCCACGCGGGAACGACATCGCACAGGTTTTTCGATCCATGCAACAACGCCGGTATTACCAAACATTTTTTATAATTATAGGTAATTTATAAGACCTTATAATTACCAAATCAAACCTGATATTATAATTTCTATATTTAGAATTGCTACTTAAAAACATTTCAGCAGCTCTAGTAATTCTTCTTTGCTGATTGAAAGATACAAATCTATCATCAATTTTAGAGCTTCTTGCTTTGACTTCAATAAAAACAATTTCTTTATTACGTAACGCAATAATATCTATTTCACCGACATAATAACGTTTTCTATGATGCAGTATTTGATAAAATTTTAGTTTATAGATTATTATACAAATATATTCAGCAATAATGCCGAAATAATCCTTTTTCATTATTCTTTAGGTAATAATATCTGTACAAATTCTGTTTTAGATAGATCAGCTGCTATATCCACTATAACATCCTGCTGCGTAACTTTAGACACATAGCCTACTAAAATACCTGCAGGATAAATATTACCGTGTCCGGAGGTTATTATCTCCTCGTCTTTCTGTACTAAATGATTGTTAGGCAAGTATAAAATTTTACTATTATTATTATTACCTGCTAAAATACCTTGTTCTCTTGAAGAGTTAGCTTTAATAGGTATTCTAGAATTAACATCGCTAATTAACATCACTTTAGCATAATTATTGCTAACTTCTATTACTTTTCCTATTAATTTTCCTGAATTAACAACGATTTGATCAGGTTCAATACCTTGCTTTTTACCCGCAGAAATCAAAGCAGTTCTAGAAAAGGGATTAAAGGAAACACTCAGTAATTTAGTAGTAATATATTCAAATTCTTCTTCCTCAGCAATCGTTAACAAATCTTTCAATGCAATGTTTTCGGCTCTTACCGATTCTACTTCACTTTGCAAATGTTGTAATCTTGCTATTTCGAGCTTAAGTTCTATATTTTTCCGTTCTAAATCTTGAAAATAAGCAAATTTTTGTGTTATTGAATTGATATATTCAAATATATCTTCATAAACTGCTAAACCGGTTGATACTATACTACCGGTTACTTCAAGGGATATACTAGATATTTTTTTAGGCGTAGTAAAAAATAAATATACAGACAACCCAAGGCCAAATATAACAAAAAAACGCTTAAGAGTATTTGATATTATTCTTATTAATTCTAATGAATTTGAAGAATTTTTTACTCTATTTGCAAGTATTGCCATTTTTAATCCTGTTTAAATAGTACATGTTTTAGCTTTGTAAAATCTTCAAGTACTTTTCCTGTTCCAAGTGCCACACAAGAGAGGGCATCATCTGCAACTATCACCGGCAATTTAGTGGCTTCACTAAGAACAAAATCAAGGTTTCGTAATAATGAGCCGCCGCCTGTTAAAACAATTCCTTTATCGACTATATCTGAAGATAACTCAGGAGGCGTTGCTTCTAGTGCCACTTTTACCGCTTCAACAATTTGACTTACTGGTTCAATTAGACTATCAGCAATTTGTTTTTCATTCAATACCATTTCTTTAGGAATACCGTAAATTAAATCACGCCCTTTAATTTCCATCTTTCTTGGTTCAACCTTTTCATCTACATAAGCCGTGCCTATTTCTTGCTTTATCTTTTCAGCAGTAGCCTCACCTATCAATAAATTATAGTGCCTTCTTATATATGAAATAATAGCTTCATCCATCTTATCACCACCGACTCTTACCGACCTTGCATATACTATGCCGCCTAGTGATAAAACTGCAACTTCCGTAGTACCTCCTCCAATATCGACAATCATCGAACCTGTCGCCTCCGTTACGGGAAGCCCTGCTCCAATTGCCGCCGCCATAGGCTCTTCGATTAAATAGACATCCCTACCCCCTGCACTTTCTGCTGCTTCTTGGATAGCACGACGCTCAACTGGCGTAGAACCGGAAGGCACACAAATAACAATTGTCGGACCAAAAAAAGAGCGACGATTATGCACCATTCTAATAAAATACTTTATCATTTCTTCTGCACCTTTAAAATCGGCAATAACACCGTCTTTTAAAGGTCTTTTTGCTTCAATATCCGTAGGAGTACGCCCAAGCATCATTTTTGCTTCATGACCATAAGCATAAGGCACAAAAGCACCGTCTTTTTTTATTAAAGCAATAACAGAAGGCTCTCTAAGAACAATGCCACGATTTTTTTGATAGACAATAGTATTTGCCGTACCAAGATCTATAGCCATACCGGAAGAAAACCCTTCCAAAAATTTCCTTATCATTTTATTTTTTCTCTCTAAATTCTAAAAACTTATTTTTAATTCTTAGTGTCATCCCGTGGCTTGACCACGGGATCCAGTTAAAAATGCTAAAACAATGCGTATTCTAAATTATTTTTTGAATCCCGTGGTCAAGCCACGGGATGACACTAAATCGTTTGGTCGAACCATACATCAAACCACAACCAAATACATTATTCAAATCTCTTTATAATGTAAAATAATAAAATTACTAATAAAAAATATTAGCATACTAGGTAATAAAATGGCAGCAATTAAAGACAGATTATTATAAGTAAGTATTTTCAACAATATTTCTGATAACGAATATACTATAAAACCTGAAAATAAACCTAATATCAATATTTTTTCTTGTGAATTATCACGCTGTTTAAGACTAATAAAACAACTTGCTAAAATGACAGTTGCCATCATCATTATAGGCTTAAATAATTGCTTGTAATAATAAATTTGATAATTAATAGTCGGTAAACCTGAATTTAATAATTCATTAATTAATTTTGGTAAATTCCAAATAGAAACCATTTCAGGACGAATAAATTTATTTACTAAACTATTAATTGATAAATTTGTCTGTATAGTTAAATTATTGTAGGTTGTGGTCTTCTCTTTTGTAAAAACCTTTACTCTATTTAAATGTAACGTTTTATTTTCAATAATACCGTATAATGCATCAATCCTCTTTAAGAAAGAATTATTACTATCAACAAATAAAATTGTAATATTATTTAATTTTTTCTCGGCAACATTAATAAATTGTGTTTGAATGATTTGATTTTCATCATTTAAAGCTTCAAAAAACAATAAACCGGATCTAGATATTATGCCTTCACTTAAGGCTTTTTTTGTCAGTTTTGCTTCTAATAAATCATATTTTTGTAAACCTATAGTACCGATAGGATTCAATATGGTCATAAAAACTATACCTAAAATTAAAGTTACGATACACGGAATAACAAGCACTTGCCAAATATGAATACCGCTAGATAATATAGCTGTTAATTCATTATTTTTTGTTAGATTTCTAAGAAAAAATAACATAGCGGTAAAACTAATTAACGAAGATACTTGACCTAATAAATAAGGAATTTTATATAAGATAAGTCTCCAAAAAAAACTAAAAGGAACATAAATATTTTTGAATTTTTGCAAAAGATCAAAAATATTCGAGATAATTAACAACCCGATTAAAAGAAATAATATAATAATGAAACACTTAGAATATAATTTAGTAAGATACCAAGAAAGTGTTTTTAGATTAATCATTATAAATTCAAGTCTAGGCTGTTGCGTACGGAAAATTAAAAAGATTATTATTACAACGTAGTTTGTTATGAATTAAAATAAGAATCGTGTGGTGGGGCTGGTAGGACTTGAACCTACGACCACACCGTTATGAGCGGCGTGCTCTAACCAACTGAGCTACAGCCCCTTTTCATTTGAAATTTATATAATTTTTATGCGTCCAAGTCTAGTAAAATTTTTGTGTTTTTTAGGTATTGACTAAAAAACAGGACAATGTGAATCAGCTTTTTCGTCATAAGCTACGGAAATTACGAAGTAATTGTACGTCCGCAATCTCTAGGAGTTTGTTGTTATTTCATGAGATTGCCACGCAGCCTATGGCTGCTCGCAATGACAAAAAAATCGATCCACGCGGGAATGACAAACAGGTTATAAATAAAAAAAGGTCGAGCTAACACTCGACCTTTTAATAAACTATAATTAGTAAATAATTTTAGTGATGTACAACTGTTACAGCTCTACGATTATAAGCAAAAGCTTCTTCAGTGTTACCCATCATAGCAGGTCTATCTTTACCGTAAGAGATTGTATTTAATCTGTTATGATCAATTCCCTTATGAGCTAAGAATTTTTTCGCTGCTGCTGCTCTTCTTTCACCTAGACCTAAGTTGTACTCTCTAGTACCTCTTTCATCTGCATGTCCTTCAACAGTAGCTTTTACTTCAGGATGCTTTGATAACCAGCAAGCTTGTCTTTCTAACTCTTCTTTAGCTTTTGGTGATAAAGAAGAACTATCAAAAGCAAACCATACTGCATTCCCTGCATGCTTCTCGAAATCTTTCATTAATGATGTTTCTTCACCTTGATTCATCATACCGTCCATTTGAGGTGCTCTTTTTGTTGTATTACACCCTGCAAGCACAAATAATGCAAGAAAAGCTAATGTAATTTTTGTTATTTTCATAATTAAACTCCTTAGAAGATTATAATTTATTAGTATTGAATTCATTTTAGTTAGTTATAAATTACAAACTAACCAAAAGCTATGTGAGTTAGTATATATTATTATTTTATTAGTTTAAAGGCTAAAATATTATAAAATGCAATTACTTCTGTATAAATGTTGTAAAAATATCATTTTATTTAGCGTCGATGGATAGATAGACGAGTATACTCCGAGTAAATAAAGCAATTGATAGACGAAGATCAACTGGGGAAAGAGAAAGGAATCCACAAGACGAGGAACGGAAGCCGTTACTTAAACGTTCAGTACCGCAGTACTTGTAGGATGACGTAGCCAATTTTTGAAGTTCTATCTTAGTATATATTAGACTTCCTGCATAAGTCATCTTATAAAGAGGAATTTAAAGGAGACACTTCGCTTCGAACCGCAGCGTACATAGACGTACGTGAGGATTCGGCTACCTACTCGACGTATAAATTACCTTTAGAAATGACTTATGCAGGAAGTCTATTCACCATCTTATTAATGCACTGCCCCAAGTAAGACCTGCACCGATAGCTGAAAATAGTAGAATATCACCCTTTTTTATTTTGCCTGATGCTTTTAGAGTACTTAAAGCAAGAGGGATGGAGGCAGCTGAGCAATTAGCGTGCTTCTCAACGGTTTTTACTATTTTATGTTCGGGTAGGTTTAATGATTCGGCAAGTTTATTAATAATACGTATATTTGCTTGATGAGGTATAAAATAATCAATATCGCTTACGCTAAATTGATTAGCATGCAACAACTCTTCTATAGATTGTTGCATTTTTTCTATTGCATGACGGAATAATTTCTGCCCCTGCATAATAATTTTACCGCTAGTACCGTTCATACTGACACCACCGCTTGTGTATAGTATTTCATAATCAGTCCCGCTTGAGAAGATATTACTGTCTATTAAACCGGAGTCATCACTACTACACTGTAATATTACGCTACCCGCTCCATCACCGAATAAAACGCAAGTAGACCGATCATTCCAGTCTAACAGTGATGTCATTTTTTCAGCACCTATAAGCAAAATAGTTTTATATTTACCTGATGAGATAAGAGAATTTGCTACTTGTAAACCATAAACAAAGCCGGCACATACGGCTTGTAAATCAAAAGACGGTATGTTAGCTAAACCAAGATAACCTTGAAGTTTAGTGGCAACCGAAGGGAAGCTGTTATCTGGAGTAGTAGTACATGTAATAATTAAATCAATATCATTTGCTGATATTCCCGCATCTGCTATAGCTTTTTCAGCTGATTTTAAAGCAAGATGAGAAGTATATTCTGTATCACCTGCTATATGACGCTGCGTAATACCTGTTCTTGTTCTAATCCATTCATCGTTAGTATCTACAAATTTTGCAAGCTCGTCATTACTAACTATTTTTGAAGGAAGATACCCGCCGCAGCCAATAATTTTACAGGTCATATATTATTTAAGATGCTACTTCTTCTTCAGCTTCAATTTTTTTTGTTACTACTTGACGATTATTGTAAGTACCGTCTACTGAAGAAATATGATGCGGAAGTTTATACTCACCTGTTTGCGAGTCAACTATTACGTTAACTTTACCGAGTGCTAAGTGCGAACGTCTCATATTACGTCTTGATTTTGATGTTTTTTTCTTTGGAACTGCCATTATTAGCCTCTCTAAATATAAATTAAAAAGTATTTGTCAAATTAGTGAAGCAGTATATTATAATATTGTAACAAAATCTAGATAAAATTAAACTTATGAAAATTTTTATAACATATATTTTTAGTATATTAGCCTTTTTTTCCTTATTAAGCGGCTGCAAAACTATTGAAAATAGAGGGCAATCCATAGATGATTCGGCACTTGTAAAATTAGAGTCTAAAAAACTAAACAAAGTGGAAGTCGTAGAATTAATCGGTACGCCTAGTATGGTACCCGAATATTCCCAAAATACTTGGTATTATGTTGAGAGAGTGATGTCTCAAAGAGCTTGGCTCAACCCAAAAATTGAAAAGCAAACAATAGTAAAAATTACATTTGATGCTAATAATTTTATGCAGGAAATAGTAGTAATAGACGACTCTCATAAACAAGATATAGAAATGGTCCGTGAATATACTAGGACATATGGAACGGAACTTAACGGACTACAAAAATTTGTTAAAAATCTAGGTAGATTCAATAAAACTACCGACGGAAACAAAAATAAAAGCAAGAATAAGAAGAAGAAATAAATATTTCAATCGTCATTGCGAGAAGGCTTGCCTGCATGGATACCAGAGTCGTCATTGCGAGCAGCCATAGGCTGCGTGGCAATCTCGTGAAATAATAATAAACTCCTGAGATTGCTTCGTCAATTACTTCGTAATTTCCTCGCAATGACGATTTGATACTCACGCAAGAATAACACCAACACCCACAAAACAAAAACTATCTAATATGATTTCGATATTTAGTAAATTAAAACAAAGTTTATCTAAAACTTCTAATAAAATATCGGAAGGTATCGACAAAATATTTTACAAGAAAAAATTAGACGATGAAACTCTAGAAGAGCTAGAAGAGCTGCTTATCTCTAGCGATATGAGCATTTCAGCCGTAACTAAAATTATAGAAGAATTTAAAACAATAAAATTTGACAAAGAAATAGATAGTAACACAGTAAAGGAAGCCCTTGCTAAATTGATAGAACAGCAGCTATCAAAATCAGAAATTCCTTTTACTTTAAATGAGAATAAATTAAGCGTAATTTTAGTTTGCGGTGTTAACGGAGCAGGAAAAACTACGACTATAGGTAAGCTTGCTGCAATCTATTCAGCACAAGGAAAAAAAGTAGCAGTTGCAGCCTGTGATACTTTTAGAGCAGCTGCCATAAATCAGCTAAGCACTTGGGTAGATAGAGCAAATGCACTACTTATTACCGGTGAAGAATCGGCTGATCCTGCAAGCGTTGCTTACCGTGCGATAGAAGAATCGATAAAACAAAATATCGATATACTTTTTATCGATACAGCAGGCAGGCTTCATAATAAAAAAAACTTAATGGACGAACTCACTAAGATCGTAAAAGTTATAAAAAAATTAGATGAGAGTGTACCTACGCATAGCATTTTAGTAATTGATGCTATTACCGGACAAAATACTTATAACCAAGTCGAGCATTTTGACAGTGCTACTAATTTGACGGGGCTTATCGTAACTAAATTAGACGGCAGTGCTAAAGCGGGAGTAATTGTCGGAGTAGTACAGAAATTTAATTTACCCGTGTACTTTATCGGCATAGGCGAGAAGATAGAGGACTTAAAAATATTCAACCGACATGATTTTGCTAAAAGTTTGGTTGGGTTGTGAGGTGATGCTACGTCATTGCGAGCGGGTATTGTTGCGTGGATTGATTTTTTCATTGTCATCCCGCGACTTGACCACGGGATCCAGTTAAAAATACTAATATTATTAGTATTTTTTATTATTTCTGGACCCCGTGGTCAAGCCACGGGGTGACACAGTGGGTTTTACTAATCCACGCAACAAAGTCCGCTCGCAATGACGATAGAATTAAAAATAAAATCATAAAATGACTCAAAAAAATACCTTATTGCTCATAGACGGATACGGATTCGTTTTTAGAGCCTATTATGCACAACAGCCTTTAACTTCGCCGAAAGGCGAGCCTGTTGGAGCTCTTTACGGCTTTACTTCAATGCTACTAAAATTACTGAGCGACTTTAAGCCTAAACATGTCGCTGTAGTGTTTGACAGCGGCGGGAAAAATTTTCGCCATCATATTTATCCTGAATATAAAGCTAATCGCCCGCCTCCGCCTGAAGATTTAATCGTACAATTACCCTTAGTTCGTGATGTTGCAAGCAGTTTAAATTTTCCTATTCTAGAAAAAAGCGGTTATGAAGCCGATGACATTATCGCAACTTTTGCTAATAAAGCCGCATCATTTGGGGAGGATGTCGTTGTTATCTCTTCCGATAAAGATTTATTGCAGTTAATGAGTGAAAACATCAAAATATATGATCCTCTAAAAGGGAAATATATTACAGAGGATGATGTTGTTAAAAAGTTCGGCACTACTTCTGATAAATTACGTGAAGTGATGGCTTTAATCGGCGATAGATCTGATAACATACCAGGCGTACCGTCTATTGGACCAAAAACGGCCAGTAGCCTTATAACCGAGTTCGGTTCAGTGGAAAATATACTAAATTCTCTAGACCGAATATCAAGTATAAAACAACGTGAAACTTTACAAAATTCAAGAGAAGCCGCACTTATTTCATGGCAGTTAATCGGGCTTGATTCTAATGTTGATTTAGATTTTCAGCTAAATAATCTAGAATGGTCGCCTCCAAATAGCGATAAATTAACAGAATTTTTACAGAAATACGGTTTTAAATCTTTATATAAAAGAGCAGAAAATTTATTTGATTTTAAAATTAATGAGCATAAAGAGATAGCAGATAATAAAGTAACGGAAATAAAAGAAATTAGTAATGCTAATGAGTTAGCAGACTTTGCTAAAGGGGCTGAGAAAATAGGAATATTCGGGATATATTTACTTCAGCGTAAAGGAGATAATCTTGCTTTTATTTTATCACTACAAAACCAAAGTTATATTATTAAAATTTCAAATACTACCAATGACCTTTTTTCCTATAATACTAAAACTAATAATAACTGGTTTTCGGATATAATCTTCAATTTACTAGCCGATAAATCCATAAAAAAAATTACCTATTCTCTTAAACCTCTGCTTAAATTTTATGCAAAACAATCTCTTGAGATTATGGCTATAGAGGATTTAGAACTAATGCAATATGCATTATCGGCAGGTTTATCACAGAAAAATTTATTTGAAGAGGCTTTAAAAGAGGATAATGTAATTAATGAATCGGCAAAAATAGTAGCAAACTTTACATCACTTTATAAGCAAACTATATTGGAGCTTAAAGATAATAAAGCCTTTAGACTTTATAGCGACATTGATTTACCTATTTGTTTTATTTTAGATAAAATGGAAAAGGTTGGGATTAAAGTAGATGCTAATTATCTAAATCAGTTATCTGCTGAATTTGGAGCAGAAATTCTAAAACTTGAAGAAGAAATTTTTGCTCTTAGCGGGATCAAATTTAATATCGGTTCGCCAAAACAACTAGGTGAGATTTTATTTGAAAAAATGCAGTTACCTTTCGGTAAAGCTTCCGCTAAAGCGAGCTCTTACTCAACAGGTGCTGAAATACTCGAAAAACTTAGTGAACACGGATATCCTATCGCTGATTTATTACTAAGATGGCGACAGCTTACGAAATTAAAAAACACTTACACCGATAGCTTACCGAAACAGATAGATAATATAACGAGGCGGGTACATACGACATTTTTACAGACTTCTACCACTACAGGAAGACTTAGCTCACAAGAGCCTAATTTGCAAAATGTACCAATTCGCTCTAGTGAGGGGAATAAAATCAGACAAGCTTTTATCGCTGAAGAAGGTTATAAATTAATATCCGCCGATTATTCTCAAATTGAGCTTAGAATATTAAGCCATATCGCAAATATAGAAGCACTAAAACAAGCATTTATCAATAAAGATGATATTCATACTCAAACCGCTTGTCAAATCTTTAACTTGCAAAAACATGAACTAACTAGCGAACATAGACGTAAAGCAAAAGCCATAAATTTCGGTATTATTTATGGTATAAGTGCTTTTGGGCTTGCTAAACAATTAAATGTTAGTAACGGCGAAGCATCCGAGTATATCAAGAAATATTTTGCTGAATATAAAGGAGTACAAGAATATATGGAGCAAACAAAAGCTTTTGCAAGTAGTAACGGCTATGTCACGAATTTCTTTGGTAGAAAATGTTTTGTACCGTTAATTCATGATAAAAAGCTTAAACAATTTGCAGAGCGTGCGGCTATTAATGCTCCAATTCAAGGAACTAATGCCGATATAATTAAAATTGCTATGATCAATCTAGATCAAGAAATAGAAAAACGTAAGCTTAAAACAAGATTAGTACTGCAAATTCATGACGAATTACTGTTTGAAGCACCAATTGATGAAGTAGAAATCATAATACCTATTATCAAAAAAATCATGGAGAATTCTACTAATATGGATGTACCGATTATAACCGAAGTTAGAGCAGGTAATAACTGGATGGAAATTCATTAAAGGCGTGGCATTGTTGCGTGGATACTCATACTCAAACCGTCATTACGAGGAGCGAAGCGACGCGGCAATCCAGAAAAAATAATAAAAAAATTCTGTAAATCAGAATTTTTTACTGGATTGCTTCGTCAATTACTACGTAATTTTCCTCGCAATGACGGCATACAACACCTATACATGAATAACAATTTGAAGAATTTTAAAAAGGAGCATAATGTATGAAAAATTTTATATTCACGTCTGAATCAGTTTCTGAAGGACATCCGGATAAAATTGCCGATCAAATTTCAGATACGGTACTTGATGAAATTCTAAAACAAGACCCTAACGGTCGTGTTGCCTGTGAAACATTTGTAACAACCGGTCTAGTTCTAGTAGGCGGTGAAATTACTACTAGTACCTATGTAGATATTGAGCAAATAGTACGGAATAAAATACAAGAAATCGGTTATAATAATCCAAATTATGGATTTGACGGCAGTTGTTGTGCCGTAATTTCGTCTATCATTAAACAATCACCCGATATAGCTATGGGGGTTGATAATAATAATGAAGATGAAATAGGAGCAGGAGATCAAGGAATGGTTTTCGGTTATGCTTGTACTGAAACAGAAAGCTTAATGCCTGCACCTATTTACTACGCTCATCTCTTAATGAAAAGACAAGCGTATCTACGCAAAAAAAATATATTATCTTGGCTTAGACCCGATGCAAAGTCACAAGTTACATTGAGGTATGAAAATAGTAAGCCCGCCCTAATTGATGCGGTAGTGCTATCAACTCAGCATAATCCGGAAATACAGCAAAAAGACCTTATTGAAGCAGTAATGGAAGAAATTATTAAACCTACCTTACCAAGCAATTTGCTTCATAAAGATACTAAATATCTAATTAACCCGACAGGT
>DYDV01000063.1 GCA_020404465.1 Rickettsia endosymbiont of Omalisus fontisbellaquei | reverse complement strand
CGTGTAAAATTGCCGGACTTATAGATAACTCTGAGAAAGATGGATTTAAACTTGAAAATTTTACACAGGCAGATGACGTTAATAGACTAAGTAAAATGGATAAATTTATCCATTACGGAGTAGCAGCCGCAACCGAAGCAGTTGAAGATAGCGGCTGGTTACCCGAAGATGAAAAATCTCGTGATAGAACCGGCTTGATATTAGGTTCAGGAATCGGCGGACTTAAAATGATCGAAGATACCTCTATCAAACTTTATCAAGAAAATAACGGCAAAGTTAGTCCTTTTTTTATTCCAGCCTCATTAATTAATCTTTTATCCGGTCTCGTATCCATAAAATACGGCTTTAGCGGTCCGAACCAAGCAGCAGTAACCGCTTGCTCTACAGGAGCACATGCTATAGGTGATGCTATGCGTATGATAAAGCACGGCTATGCAGACGTTATGGTCGCAGGCGGTGCAGAAGCTCCCGTTACACCTGTCGGAGTTGCCGGTTTCGTGGCAGCTAGAGCTCTTTGCACTAAATATAACGATAATCCTGAAAAAGCATCAAGACCTTGGGATAAAGACCGCAGTGGCTTTGTTATGGGTGAAGGAGCAGGTGTTGTAGTCTTAGAAGAATATGAGCATGCCATAAATCGAGGGGCTAAAATTTACGGTGAAGTTATAGGATACGGCTCGACAGGTGATGCTTATCATATGACTGCTCCACATCCTGAAGGTAGAGGGGCTTATAGAGCAATGAGAGACGCAATGCTAGATGCAGCTGTCACTCCAGATATGATTGATTATATTAATGCACACGGTACTTCTACTAATCTTGGCGATGCAATTGAATTAAACGCTGTTCAAAAATTATTTTTAGAAGCGAATCCCCAAATTTTGATGTCTTCTACTAAATCATCAATAGGACATTTGCTTGGTGCAGCAGGAAGCGTTGAGTTTATCTTTTCAGCTCTTGCAATTAGAGATCAGATTGCACCGCCAACCTTAAACTTAGACAACCCTATGGATGAGGTTAAGATAGATTTAGTAAAATTAAAAGCTAGAGAAACTAAAATAGATTATGTGCTTTCCAACTCGTTCGGATTCGGCGGCACTAATGCTAGTTTAGTGATTAGAAAGGTTTAGTTTAAATCATTGTCATACCGTGGCTTGACCGGCTTTGTTGCATGGCTGTTTATGTCATTCCCGCGTAGGCGAGAATCTAGGGTAAAGCGAACTTTTAATTTCAAAAATTTGCTGTATTTATATTTTTTTTCTGGATTCCCGCCTACGCGGGAATGACATCGAGTGGGTTTTGCGAGCCATGCAGCAACGCCAGCTTGACCACGGTATCCAGCTTAAAAATGCTAAAAAATATATATTCTAAATTGTTTTCTGGATACCGTGGTCAAGCCACGGTATGACACCATTATGACCCCAATTTATTACATCAAAAACGGTAATTTAAGTTTTGCGGATAAAGTAATTTTATCTGATTTAGAGCTTTATTTATACAAAGGCGATAAGGTTTGTCTTATAGGTCGTAACGGCTGCGGAAAATCAAGCTTAATGAAAGTAATATCAGGTGATTATGAGCTAGATAACGGTGAGTTATTTCAAGACCCTCTCGTCACAACCGGCTATTTAAGACAAGATATTTCTATAAAGGCTAATCTAACTGTTTATGATTTTGTCTTACAGCAGACAGATGCTACAAAAGAAATAGATAAATATCAAATCGATATAATCCTAGAAAAATTACAAATCAGCGGAGCGGATAACTTATCCACCTATTCAGGAGGTCAACTTAGAAGAGCAAGCCTTGCTAAAACTTTAATATTAGAGCCAGAAATATTATTACTTGATGAACCAACCAACCATCTAGATATTGAAACAATAGAATGGTTAGAAGAATTTGTTAAATCCTATAACGGTGCTATTATTTGTGTTAGTCATGATAGGACATTTCTCTCAAATGTTACTAATAAAATTTGGTGGCTTGATCGAGGAATTTTGCATAAGTCCGATAAAGGATTTAAATTTTTTGATGAATGGCAAACAATTATAATAGAGCAAGAAGAAGCTGCGTTACGGAAATTAAATAAAAAACTATCTCAAGAAAATGAGTGGTTAAATGCCGGCGTTACCGCTAGACGTAAGCGGAATCAAAAAAGACTTGCAGAGTTAAAATCCTTAAGAGCAATAGCACGTGAACACACTGAGAAACTAGCTAATTCAAAACAGAGAGTTAGGGCGGAACTTGCCGAGAATATAGCTAAAAGCAAATTTATTATCGAAGCGAATAGTATTACATTTAGTTATAACAATACTAATATTATCGATAATTTTACTTTTCGTGTAAAAAAAGGCGAAAAAATTGGTATAATCGGTGCAAACGGCTCAGGCAAATCTACCTTTATTAAATTACTGACAAAGCAACTTACACCTGACTTGGGTAAAATTATATATGGCGGTAATTTAGATATTTCATATTTTGATCAACATAGAGAAAAATTAAACCTTAGCCATACATTACAACAAACTTTATGTCCTACAGGCGGTGATCAAGTATTTTTGCCGAACAATAAAACCATGCATGTTGCCGGTTATTTAAAACAATTCATGTTTGATCCTAAACTACTTAATGCAAAAACTGCTATTCTATCAGGCGGTGAAGCTAATAGGTTATTACTGGCAAAAATGCTAATTAACCCAGGGAATCTTTTAATTTTAGATGAGCCGACCAATGATCTCGATATGGATAGTCTAGAAATTTTACTAGATATACTTGCAGATTATTCAGGCACTTTAATCGTAGTTAGCCATGATCGTGACTTCCTCGATAGGTTAGTTACTAGAACTTTAGTCTTTGCTCAAGGTAAAATTCATGATTTAACAGGAGGTTATGAAGATTATAAACAATATTTTACTACGACTCCTATAGTCAAAAAAGCTTCAAAACCACTACCATTAACTCCTCAAAAAGACTCCACAAATAAAAAATTATCTTATAAATATCAGCGTTTGCTCGAAACATTACCGAATGATATTGAAAAGCTAGAAATATCAATCAATAACCTAGAAAAAGAACTCGAAGACGTTAATCTATATTTAGATAATCCTCAAAAATATAACTGCGTTACTAGCCAATTAATTAATGATAAAAAGAAACTAGATGAGTTATTAAATCAATGGCTAGAAATACAAAATTAATTTTTATTAAAATTTTCTTGACTTAATTATTAATTTTTGTTAACGTTTCGTGGATTATGGAAACATATATAAAAGGTTATTGTGAGTAAAGTTACAAATAAAGAGTCTACACAAGAAGAAAAAACAATTGACCCTCAAGCCCTTAATGATATCAAAGCTATTCTTGCTCAAATTACCGCTACTAATAATCCTGCAGAATTAAGTAGATTAGCAAGTGCAGCTCGAAATATTAAAGCCGATAGTTCTTTTATTAATGATATAGCAGAAAAAGTAGAGGCTATAGCATTAAAAAAACAAGAACTAGCAGAAAGCCAGCTTAATTCTGAAATTACTCAAAAAGAGCTAGAACAGCTAGAAAAACAAAGAGAACGGGAAGAAGCAATAATAAAATATAAAATGGAAGGTGCAAGGCAAATTCAAGAACTTGGTGCTATCCATGATAGATTTAAGAGAAAATCAGAAGAATATAAAAAATTATCTCCTCCTATAGCAACAATGGTTAGAATAAATGAAAATGGAGAAGAGATAATCGATGAACAGGCGATTAATAAAAATATTTTAACTAAAGAAGAAATAGACGAGCGTAGACAAAAATTTGCAGAACTTACAGAGGAACAAGAACAAGTAAATATAATAGTTAAAAAAGCTAATGAAGAAAAAGAGATTATAGAAAAAGAGATTAATGATTTAACTGAGAAATTAAAAGATAAAAATTTATTACCTGAACAAATTAAGGAATTAGAAGAGAATTTAAAAGTAAAGAAAGAAGATCTAGCAGTTAAAAACACTGTAGTAAAAGAAGCTAAAAAAGTTCAGAAACACGTTCAAGAAGAAATAGAAAGTGTTAAGGTATTTCACCAAGAAAATCAAGAAAAAATAAATCAGCTTGGAGATGCTATAGAGAAATCAAAAAATACTCTAGATCCTAACAAACATCAAGAATTTAAACAGAAACATTCTTTACTCAATAACCAACAGGATTCAATAGTCAATAATAAAAATTTAAGCACTGAAGATCAAGATGTACGTAAAAATATATGTAGTAAAATTAATACTCAACGTGAAGCCGATAGAATAAAAGATTCTTTAAATAACCCTCTAGTTACTCCAAAGAATCCCCAAGTTGAGCAAAGTAATCAAGTTCAACAAAAAAAACTAACTAACGCACGAATAAGATAAAATTTAATAAATAAAATATAGGAGAAAATATGAGTAAACAAAGTGATATGGATACATTAGCAGCATTACAAAGAATTAAAGCTAAAACAACAACTTTATCAACCGAAATAAAATCTAAACCTATGAACAATATGGTCAGCTCACCTAATGGTACCGGACCAACACATCATTCAGTGTATCACAATTCTGATCAACTGAATAATGATTATGAAGCTCAACAAACAAAACTTGCCGGCAAAAGTGCTAAAAAAGGCGGCTGCGAAATAATGTAAATTATTACATCTTAAATAATTTACCCTGAAAATTAGAAGTACAGCCTCTAATTTTCAGGATAAGAAAAATTTTTTTGCTCTTCATATGATTAAATATACCAAAAATATTGACATACGGATTTAGTTAAGCTTATCTTATACTAACGCAAATAGCGAATTATTTTTGTAATTTGCTATCCTCGGTTATTTATATAGGTTTATACTATGAGCGAAAAACCATTAAAAGCTCTTTTAATTCTTGGCATTGATGAAAAACTTTCAAGCGAAATCAAAAAATTATATAACAGAAACGACTGTTTAATAATTGGAGATGGAGTAAAAGATATTTCAATAGCTGATATAAAAACAGAGCTAAAAGCAAAAAATTTTGTGCTAGATAATACTAGAATTGATATTTGTGCTCACGGTATACAAAACCAAAAAAATAAAAAACAACATTCTATATGGCTCAAAGATCAAACACTCACAAAAACACAGGATTTCTTTGCTGATTTAAGAAAAATTAGCGATAAACCTTTAAATGTACATTTGTGGGCTTGTCACGGTAGTACTGCTAATAAAGATGCAATATCCTTAGGTAATGGTTCTAGCTTAACTACTCATGTTGAATCGGATTATAGTAGTTGGAATGAACTAGCCGATTTTTCTCTTCAAAAATCTCTTAAGCGGTATTTTGATGCAAAAGAATTAACGCCTGAAGAACAATTTATAGTTGATTTTCCAGAAAATTTTGAGACTATGACTTTTTCTAAAGTCGAAAATGATAATAATATCATTAAATATAAAACTACTCGTTTTTTAAAAGATGATAGCATTAAAGACTTAGTATTCTTTCTTAAAAAAAATCCTCAAATTACATTAGAAGAGATAGTAAAAGATGATATTGACTTTAATAAAGAATTATTTTCTAAAAAATTACCTAAAAATATAGAAAATATTATAAAAAATACAGAAATTAAGCTAAATAATAAGCAAATCCAAGATTATATAGGAGGAAGATTAATCCATGCAGTTCAAAAAGAAATAATAAATGAAAACGAAGAGGTAATTAGCGAATTATTGAATTTATTAAAAAATAAAGGGTTTGTAGATTTAAGTTATCGTATAAATAATATACCTTTGTTGCATTATGCTATAGAAAATAGTGAAATTTTTAAACAATTTATAAAAAATACTGATGACGTTAATATTTCTAATGGCTATGGAGATACAACACTAATTCGAGCTGTATTAAGCAAGAATACTGAATCAGTTAAAGAGTTACTATCACACCCTAATGTTGACGTAAGTAAAAAAGATCATGAAGGAAAAACATCATTAGATTTAGCTATAGAAGGGAATGAAAAAGATATAGTAAAAATTTTTCTTGAGAATAAGAAATTTAGCATATTAGATCTTAAGCTCGAAAATAGAAAAAAAGCTTTGGAAGTAGCCATGGAATATGGTTTTAATGTAAAACCGCCTATCGACCCTAAACCTGTTCTTACACCTAAACCACCTGAACCCAAGCCTCGTACTATTATACCACCTAAAGCTAAACCTAGAACTACCACTCTAACAGTATCTACAGCTACAGTAAAACCGCCTATCGCTCCTAAACCTGCTATTCAAGATAAGCAGCCTGTAACAAAAACTCGTACCGACGTTTCCCCTAAACCTAAACCAAGAACAACAATACCTAGTGCTGCTCCTAACATGATCACAAAACCTCCAATAGCTCCTAAGCCTATTCTTACTCCTAAAAATGTAGTAACCGAGGCTAAACCTGAACCTAAGCCTCGTACAACTATTACTCCTCCGGTAGCCAAGCCTCGCCTAACTCCTTCTGCTCCTAAACCTAAACCACGGAGTCCGCATGGTAGAGGTTAAATAGTATTTGCTCTTTCAGCTATAATAATTTCATGTATTTTTTTAAGCGTATCATCAAAATCATCGTTAGTAACTACATAATCATACTCATTAGCGTGCGATATTTCGTTTTGTGCTGACTGCATACGTAATTTTATTGCTTCTTCATTATCGGTTGCTCTATTTCTTAAGCGCTGTTCCAGTATTTCAATACTAGGAGGCAATACAAATATAGAAACAACATTAGTAGCATTTTTCTTAATACTCCTTGCTCCTTGCCAATCAATATCAAATAAAACGTCCAAGCCTTGATTTAATAACATTTCGACATAT